>NZ_JACJOQ010000493.1:0-16105 GCF_014695635.1 Coleofasciculus sp. FACHB-712
CATCGCTAGCGTGCCTTACTACCTCAGTGCCATCTGGCAATAGTCCTTGAATTGGAGGAACGTCAATAGGAGCGGGTAGATAATCTACCACGGCATCCAACAGCAGCTGGACACCCTTATTTTTAAAGGCAGAACCACACAACAGCGGGACAATTGTGCCAGCAATTGTGCCTTTACGCAACGCCTTTTGAATCTCTGGTTCGGTTAGTTCTTCGCCTTCCAAATATTTTTCCGTCAGGGCATCATCGGTTTCTGCTACAGATTCGATGAGCTTAGTGCGGTACTCTTGGGCTACCTCCTGAAGGTTTGCAGGAATATCTGTTTCCTCAATTTCTTTGCCCTGATCGTCTTTGTAGAGGTAGGCTCGCATCCGAACTAGGTCTACAATTCCCTCAAAGTTGCTTTCAGCACCAATAGGAATCTGAATGGGGACAGCGTTTGCCCGCATGCGATCGCGTATCTGGTTATAAACTTTGTAAAAGTTCGCTCCAGTCCGATCCATTTTGTTGATAAAAGCGATCCGAGGCACCTTATACCGATCTGCCTGTCGCCATACAGTCTCAGATTGAGGCTGCACGCCTCCCACCGAGCAGAACACAGCAATCACGCCATCTAACACCCGCATTGAACGTTCTACTTCAATCGTGAAGTCTACGTGACCAGGGGTATCAATGATGTTGATTTGGTGATTTCGCCAGCTCGTGCTAATCGCAGCGGCGGTAATGGTAATACCTCTTTCCCGCTCTTGCTCCATCCAGTCAGTCGTTGCTGTGCCTTCGTGGACTTCGCCAATTTTATGAACGATACCGGAATAGAACAGAATCCTTTCTGTTGTTGTTGTCTTGCCCGCATCAATATGGGCAGCAATTCCGATGTTGCGTGTTCTCTCTAGCGGGACGGTACGTGCCACAGCTACCTCCTTCCTCTGTGCCGCATAGCTAGTAATGTGCTATGCGTTCTATCTCGTTTAAAATTGTATACTTTATTTAAGATTTTCAGCTCGTACAGACGCGAGCAAAACAGTCGCAATAACCGATCTCGCGTCTGTAGTAGTGCTTAGTATCGATAGTGGGCAAACGCCTTATTCGCTTCAGCCATTCGGTGAGTTTCTTCGCGTTTGCGAATCGCATTCCCTGTCTCATTAGCGGCATCAAGCAGCTCATTTGCGAGCTTCCCAGCCATTGTGCGGCCTGGGCGAGAACGAGCAAACTGAATTAGCCAACGCAGCGCTAGCGCAGTTCCACGGTCAGGGCGGACTTCCATTGGCACCTGGTAGGTGGCACCACCCACTCGACGAGCCTTGACTTCCACCAAAGGGGTCGCATTCCGAACTGCTTTCTCAAAAGTCTCTAGGGGATCTGCTCCAATCCGTTCTTCGATGGTTTTTAGCGCATCATAGATAATCCCAGTCGCAATAGATTTCTTGCCACTATGCATAATCCGCCGCACCATCATACTGACAAGACGGCTGTTATACATCGAATCAGGGGGAACAGGACGCTTTTTAACAACGGTACGACGAGACATACTAAGCCTTCAATGAATAAAATACAGAATTTTTACGATCCCTCCCAATGTTCGTGCCTGAGATGGGATTTTTTTCAACAAGTCTTTGCGGGTTCTTGAGAGCCGCCTTCTACTAAGGTAGAGATTTCGCCCGACTGTGAAACTCTTCCCTACCTACATTGAGGACATTGAGGTTTTCCCTAAATGCCAGCAACGGTTGTCTCCCTGGCGCATTAATTTCCCAATTTTTTGGTTTGAGGAACTGAAGCAACCTTCTACGGATTTGGATACATCCTACTGGATTCGCATACACTCGCTTTAACGGGTGCTTATCTACGTGTTTACAACATCTCTGATGCGTCTTCCCGCACGGAATCCAGTAAAAACATCCTCAATTCAACTCTACCACCTATACCGGGGGTTCATCGGCATCCGCTCGTAAGCGGATATCTTCACACATTTCCTGTGCAATTGGCACGAGATTTGGGAGCTTTCGAGCCGTATGAGCGTTTTGTCTTTTCTGCAAAACGGAAGCCATCAATTGTGACTGTACCAATGCAGATAGGCACTCCGCTTACTTTGCCTTGGGACGTTTTGTACCGTACTTAGAACGACCCTGACGGCGATCCTTAACCCCGGCGGTATCTAAGGTTCCGCGAATAATATGGTAACGGACTCCGGGCAAGTCCTTAACCCGTCCCCCCCGAATCATCACAACCGAGTGTTCTTGCAAATTGTGACCGATGCCAGGAATATATGCCGTTACTTCAAAACCTGAAGTCAAACGGACTCTTGCCACTTTCCGCAGGGCTGAGTTTGGCTTTTTAGGCGTCGTTGTATATACTCTGGTGCAGACACCACGACGTTGCGGGCAGCTTTTTAGGGCTGGTGACTTAGTTTTCTTCTGTGTACTTAGGCGCTCGTTACGAATGAGCTGCTGGATTGTGGGCATGAGTTACTGGGGTTACTGAATCCTTGCTAGTTCCAAATGCAGACAAATTCTGAGTGTATCATCTGTCAGGGGTTCTGTCAATTTAAAGGAGCTGGAGATTAAGCTTCTGGGGTGGCAGAGTCGGCAAGCGGCTCATTAATAGAGAAAGAATTACCGCAACCACAACTTTCTTTAGCGTTTGGGTTGTGGAAGCGAAACCCGCCACCCATGAGATCCTCTGAGTAATCTAAGGTGAGACCATTGAGGTAGGCTAGGCTTTGAGCATCAACCAATACTCTAATGCCATTGCATTCATACAGTCTATCGTCCGGCTTCACAGCTTCATCAAAGCTGAAAGTATAGGAAATGCCAGAACAACCACCTGATTGAACTGCTAGACGAAATAATAGAGCGTTGGCGTTTTGACGCTTGGATTGCAAACGCTTTATTTCACTAGCTGCTGCTTGAGTGAGATCGATAGTGGACTGAGTGAGTTTCACAGAGCTTTCTATAGAGTGCTGAACCAATGCTACAGCCGGTTGCGGGAAAGCTTGTCAATTTTTAAAGGAGAAAACGAGCGTTCGGTGTTCCAGCTTGGTAGTTTTGCTACTTGTACCTCAGGATGCTTGATTTTTATCACCCCAATAGATAATAACTTGGTAGCAGAGTCTGTTCTTCACTTCTTGATTAGAAAAAGCAGAACTAGAAGAAACACTCCCATAACCAACCAAGACATCAAGTTGTTGTCATTCCCAAAAATTGATATGAATCCTGAAACTCCCTCTTCTGAAAGTAGGCTTGAATCTGAAAATCCTTCAGTAGAAGTCAATGTACAAAACGTAGAAGCAATACCTTCGGAGTTACAAGTGTCGTCTACTCAAGCCTATACTGGGCAAGTGCAGCAGGTGTGGGCACAAATCGCTAGGTTTTTAGAAAAGATGCCAAGTTATGCGGGCAACTTTTTTTCCTCCTACCAGCGATCGCTCGTTACCCTTGGACTACTCTTAGCAGTGTTAGTTACATTAAGGATAACAGTGGCTTTGCTAACGGCGATTCATAGCTTGCCGTTGATAGCGCCAACCCTACAGCTGATTGGCATCGGATATACGGCTTGGTTCGTTTATCGTTACTTACTTACTGCTGAAAGCCGCAAAGAACTATCTCAAGACTTCCAGACCTTAAAACAGCAAGTTTTGGGCAGAGGAGCTTCAAACACCTAAGCGTCCTAATCTTCGATTCGACTGAATTTGTTTAGCCTGTGTAGGCAGGCTAAGTTTCTTTATAGCCGCACCTGAAGGGGTCAGGCTGGAATCATGACATACGCAAAAACTGCGTTAGCAAAGGGTGGGCGAAGCGCAGTTGCTCTTGGTAGCAACCTCGGCGACTCCCGCGCCACTCTAGAGGCTGCTCTAGAAACGCTGAACCGAACTCCTGGAATTACTCTGCAAGCCCAGTCTAGTTGGTATCAAACGAAGGCTGTAGGGCCACCTCAACCAGATTATTTGAATGGTTGTGCCCTGCTGCACGTTCAGATGAAGCCTCAGCAATTGTTAGAGACGCTGTTGGCAATTGAAGATCGCTTTGGTCGCGTCCGTCATGAGAACTGGGGGGCGAGAACACTTGACCTTGATTTATTGCTCTTTGATGATGTGATTTTGGACACTCAGGGTGGGGAGGTTCCGCCTCTCCAGTTGCCTCACCCTCGGATGAGAGAAAGAGCGTTTGTGCTGGTGCCTTTAGCGGAAATTGCACCAGATTGGCTCGATCCAGTTTCTGGATGTGCGATCGCGCAACTCGTTCAGGCTGTAGACTGTTCAGAAGTCCGTCGTTTGTAGTTTCCTATGGCACTGGGTCAAGAACCCCCTGAAGTCCTCAAACAACGCTTGTTCTACCAGGGGCGTAAATTTAATTTTGAAGTCAGCCGTCTGCGCCTCCCGAACCAAGTAGAGGGAGACTGGGAATGCATTCGGCATCCTGGTGGTGCGCTTGCTGTTCCTGTAACCTCAGAAGGGAAGTTAATCCTATTGAGGCAGTATCGTTTTGCTGTACAGGGGCGTCTTTTGGAGTTCCCGGCTGGAACGATAGAACCGAATGAAGCTCCAGAGGAGACTATTAAGCGCGAAATTGAAGAAGAAACCGGATATCGCGCTCACAAATGGCAAAATTTAGGTAAGTTTTCCCTTGCTCCCGGTTATTCAGATGAATTTATCTACGCTTTTTTAGCGCAAGATTTAGAACGTTTGGAGATACCTCCCAGTCAAGATGTTGACGAAGATATTGAAACGATTTTGATGACTCCCCAGGAATTAGAGCAAGTAATTCTGGCGGGTGAACCAGTAGATGCTAAATCGATTTCTAGTTTTTTCTTAGCTCGTCCTTTTTTACAATAGTTCGTTAGGTTAAAGTCTGCGACTACACAAAATTAGCCAGTTTAAGCTGGCTAATTTTTTATATTTTAATAGCCAGATATAAGATTATTTCAATTCTCAATTAGGTGCGATACATCAGTAGGGACATGGCATTGCTATGTCTCTATTGAGCATTAGAACTGCAATATATTCCACCCACCTGAGAAACGCTATATAGGAATCTTGTTTGATTTGTAAGATACCAGCGGTTCAGATCCGCGACTTTAAAGAAGTCGCGGATCTTGCCTTCACGAATCATTGAGGATTGCTATAGCCGTTTAGTTTGCAGTCACTCGCAGGAGTGATACACACGGTGTTGTCACCTTTTAAACTGTCAAACATAAGCGAGTTATTTGAAAAGCAAGGATTGAATGTCTGACCTGATTTTGTTTTGGCACCGCCGCGATTTACGCATTTCGGACAATCTAGGATTGGCTGCTGCACGGCAGCAAAGCCCAAAGGTAGTAGGGGTTTTCTGCTTAGATCCGAATATTTTGAACAGGGATGATGTGGCACCGGCAAGAGTGACTTATATGATTGGCAGTTTGCAGTCACTGCAAGAACGCTACGCAAAGGCTGGTAGTCAATTGTTGATCCTTCATGACAATCCGACTCAAGCAATCCCAGCTTTGGCGGCGGCGCTGAATGCGAAGGCTGTATTCTGGAATTGGGATGTCGAGCCTTATTCAAAAGAACGCGATCGCACTATTAGCGAAGTCCTGAAAGAAAAGGGTATTTTTGTCCAAAATCACTGGGATCAGCTATTACACGCACCAGAGGAGATTCGCTCAGGTTCTAATCAGCCGTACACGGTTTATACTCCGTTCTGGAGAAATTGGAGTAGTAAACCCAAGGCTAAACCCGCACCAGAACTCCAAAATGCCGAGGGACTTACCCCAGAAGAACAGCAGAAAGCACAACAAGCGGGTGCGGGTGAACTGCCTACAGCTCAGGATTTAGGATTTTTTTGGGAAAACGAACTGGTGAGTGCGCCAGGGGAAAAGGCGGCGCAAGAAAAGCTGGCAGCCTTTTGCGATCAAGCGATCGCAGAATATAAAGAACAACGGAATTTTCCAGCAGTTAGCGGCACCTCTCAACTCAGCGCCGCTTTGAAATTTGGCGTAATCGGCATTCGCACCGTTTGGGATGCCACGCTAAAGGTGTTAGAACACAGCCGCAGCGATGAAGAAGACACCCATATCCGCACATGGCAACAAGAACTAGCATGGCGAGAATTCTATCAACACGCGATGTATTGGTTCCCAGAATTAGCCGAGGGTGCCTTCCGGGAAACGCTCAAAAATTTCCCTTATGACAACCATCCAGAACATTTCCAAGCTTGGTGCGAGGGGAGAACCGGCTACCCGATTGTCGATGCAGCAATGCGCCAGATGAATCAAACAGCCTGGATGCACAACCGCTGTCGGATGATTGTTGCCAGTTTTCTCACTAAAGACTTGCTGATCGATCCGCGCTTGGGGGAAAAATACTTCATGCAAAAGCTTTATGACTGGGATCTTTCTGCGAACAATGGCGGCTGGCAGTGGAGTGCTTCTAGCGGGATGGACCCCAAGCCAGTCCGAATTTTTAACCCAGCTTCTCAATCGCAGAAATTCGATCCAGACGGGGAATATATCCGGAAATGGGTGCCAGAACTCAGGTCTGTAAATACAGAATATCTCGTCAGTGGGAAGATACCGGCGAATGAACGCGATCGCTGTAATTATCCCGCCCCGATTGTGGAACACCAGCTACAGCAGCGTCTGTTTAAACAGCGCTATCAGCAGCAAAAAGAAGCACTAGGGGATAAAGATAAAGAGTAAGCGTCTGGTGGACAGTGCCCGCCGGACAAGCGTGCTTTCAATACCCTAAAGTGTCACAATAACCACAGCCAATCCTTCAATCAAGAAGATGATTTGAGTATTCATCTTTAGGGTGGCTGCTGATGTCATCTTCACATGACCGCTCCATCAACATTAAAGTAACGATTAGCAATTCGCAGCCTCAGTTATTGGAAGGACTGGATGTTTGGCTGCGCTTGGGTTTGATTTCTGAGGCTCAGGTTAACGATTTAAGTCAAAAATACTTGGTTTGTGCGTTGCCACCCGCTGCGGTAACGCCCAAACCAACGCCTGAAGTAACGCCTCAAATTACGATATCTTCTGATTCGCAGTTACTACCAGCTGCTGCTGGTAGGAATGCTTCTCGCCAACATCCCAAAGCGATCCCAGGGGTATGGCAGTCGCTGATGGCAGAACTCAGCGTCCGGTGGCTGCTGTTTTTGGGAGTGTTCATGGTGGTGGTGTCCTCCGGGGTGCTAGCCGCCACTCAATGGGAAAGATTTCCTGCTGCTGGGCAGTATGGGGTTTTATTCGCGTATACCTTGATTTTTTGGCGGGTAAGCGCTTGGGCGAATCGCCAACCCAGTTTGCAATTGACGGCGCAGACGTTGCAAATTGTCACCCTACTGTTAATGCCCGTGAATTTTTGGGCAATGGATAGCTTTGGGTTGTGGCAGAATCCCGTCAATCTGATAGTAGTTGCGATCGCATCCATTCTTCTGACAGCGATTACTTTCCAATTATTGAAAAATTGGCGATTGGCGGCTTCTAGACGGCTGAAGCTCCTGGAAGCGTTGCCAGCATTAAATATTTTGGGACTCAGTTACCTGCATTGGGGCTGGAATTTGTCAGGCTTTCCCGTCATCGCCATTTATCTGGGAATGGTGGGAACGTCCCTACTCACGTTCTATCAAGTTCGTCACCGACAGCCTGCGGGGACTATCGAAAAAAAGGGAATCGGGATCGAGTTGCCAGCCGGGGTGGTGATTTATGCCTTGGTGGTGCTGCTGGTACGAGCAATTTTTATTGTCCAAGTCCCTGTAACGCAGTTGGGATTAGCCCTTGGCATCTGTGGCTGGCTGGTGGCGTGGTTATCGCAACAGCAACCGGAAACATCCACCCAATCACCCCAATTGCAGTGGGAGAAAGTGGGCATTAGTTTGTTGTGCCTTGGTTGGTTGGTTTCGGTAGGAACAACGGTTCCCTGGCAAGCAACAGCGGTTAGCGGATTGGGTTTGTGGTTTTTCTTCAGCCGATTGCAGCGTTTTTGGCTACAGGTTGATCTGGCAGCATTTTTAGGGATTGGCTTACAGACGATTTGGCTGGTTTGGCGGTTAGTTCCTGCTTCCGTGCAAGAATGGGCGATCGCAACTGGCACTCAACTGACGGGTTCGGAAACAGTTCCTTGGGCTTTGCTGAGCCTGGTTTTATTTCCCTACATTATTTTTATCGTCGGGGTAAGCGATTGGCTGCATCGAGCTTCTAAGACCGATTTAGCCACTTTTGGCGAACAACTGGCACTCACTTTTGGGGCGGTGCTGAGTTTAATTAGTTTACTAAATCCCACATTGCGATCGCTCAATCTGTTGTTTTCGACTGTGACACTGGCAATTGTGACACAGCGCCGACTTCCCACTAGGGTCAGTCTGGTGTATTCCACTCACTTGGTGGGGTTGCTGACGCTATTCTCTACAATTGACCGCTTTTTTCCCAATCTGCCCCAAGAAGTTTGGGCAAGCATTTTGTTGGCGGTGATGGTTGCCGAATGGACGCTTCACGTCCTCCTACCCTCCTCAGCACTTCTGTGGAAGCAAAGTGCTTGGCACATCGGTTTAGGGCTGGCGGGACTCAGTTATCAATTATTGTTAGCAAATGTTTCCTTATTCGGGGACGATGCCTTTAGCCGTCAGCAGTGGGCAATTTTCTGGCTAATTACACCTTTGGCATTAACCGGAGTTGCCAGTCAAACTGCTGGAAAGCAACGCACATTGGCGAGTTGGTTGAGTGTCGCCAGTTTGGGAATGCTACAAATTCTCACATTCGTGCTACCTGGAGGTAGATTCATTAGCTTAGGAATGGCAACTGGGCTGATGTTGGTGAATACGCGCTATTTGCGGCATCTGGCAGCAGCCGTCATTACAGTCGGGTTTAGCCTGAGTTTTCTCGGTGTGCTGCTGGGGGATGGCGTGCCTGGAGTGCCGCCCCTTTCGGTACCGGGTTGGTTTTTAGCCGGAGCGATCGCGCTGGTGGGTTTATGGCTTGCCAGAACCTGGCTGATGCATCGTCATGGGACGTTAGCGGCACTTTATGCACAAGCGGTTGAGGGTTGGGCGATCGCGTTATGTAGTTTTGAGCTGTTGATGCTAACGGTGCATTCGCTTTTTGTCTACCAAGGGGTTGCTTCTCCCGGTGGGGAATATTTACTTGCGGTTACGTTGACAATTGGGGCGATCGCTTATCGCAGTTGGCAACAGTCGAATCATTGGGCATTTTATGGACTGGGTTGGGGTTTAGAACTGTTGACAGCCGAGACGCTGGGCTTCTTGGAACACTCGGTGATGAATTTAGCGATCGCAAATATCGTCTTAGGTTTAAGCACGCAGCTTTTGGGAGAAGCATGGCGGCGGCGATCGCAAATCGAAAGTGTTCCGAACAGGTGGCATATCCTGCCGCTACTATACGGCGTGTTGGGGGCACTTCTGCGGTGGGATACTTTTACCAGTTGGACGGGATTGTGTACGCTTGCGATCGCGTTCATTACGATTGGAGTTGGCAGACGACGGCAGGAACTTAAACCCATCCTCTATTTGGGACTTCTAGGAGTATCCATTTCTGCCTACGAACTTTTGTTCTATCAACTTTTACAAGCATCAGGTGGAGCTTTGGGCGATGGATTCATTGTCATGTCCGCCCTCGGCACCAGCATCATGTATGCCTATCGCCTGCTATTCCCCTGGCTTCTAAATTACTTACACCTTACTGCTGAAGAACTGAAAGTAATTGCCCATCTTCATTGGGCTTGGAGCAGTTGCTTACTCATCGCGGCGATTGGTAATCCCATTGCAGCTAGCCGAATTCTCGGATTAGGAACTGGCTTGTTTTTAATCCGATACGCGATTTTTCAAGGTCGCAGATTTCCCCTTTCTTCCCTCCCAAAAAACAGGGAAAGTTCCCAAGTCCCTTTAAAGACAGAGGAAAATTCAGCACCTTCTTTATTCAGTGAAAACTGGAGGATTACCATTGCAGAAGTCTGGGTTTACCTAGGTTTATTAGAAGTAGGTGTCATCAGAATATTTTGGTTTTATACAGCCATTGGGCAGTTCTGGGCTGGGCCATTAGTTCCCTGGAAAGCCCCGATTTCTTGTGTTTGGGCTTATTTTCTGTATATTTTGCCTTGGGAGAAGTGGGGATGGCCTAAAAGACCTTGGCTGCACGCGGCATATATTCTGCCACTGGTGATGATTTGGGAAACCAGAGTAGAAATTCACCCGATTAGCTTGCTGATAACAGCGGCATTTTATATCTTTATTACCAAATTATCCAATCAAATTCGCTTTACTTATATCAGCCTAGCACTGATTAATTGGGCACTTTTTCGGTGGTTTTTGGAATTACAATTTTTCGATTACTTGTGGTACGTTATGCCGATTGGCTTATCCTGGCTGTATATTGCCCAAGTCGATTCTGGGTTGACGCTACCAAAACGCAAACAGACTCGCCACCTATTTCGTTGCGTAGGTGCTGGGGTAATTTGTGGAGCGGCATTTTTGCTACACCAAGAAACTGGATTGATACCGGGAATTTTGAGTATTTTATTCATTTTTGCTGGATTAGCTTTCCGAGTCCGGGCATTTCTCTACGTTGGTACCGCCACTTTTTTACTGACTGCTTTTTATCAGTTGGTGATTTTTGTTTTCCGTTACTCCTTTTTCAAGTGGGTGATCGGGTTGATAGTGGGTATCAGTTTTATCTCGATTGCCGCTAATTTTGAAACTCGACGCGATCGCTTTATCGCTTTGGTTCGGCACTGGCTGTCGGAATTGGAACAATGGCAATAATTTCCTTTCGTTCAATCCCACTCATCTAATCCCAAAACGATTCCCAAAACGATTAAATCTAGACTTGCTTGCTTCCATCCATCAGGTGTCTCTTGGCTAACTTAGACATTTGGTAATTGCGTGGCATAATGAAGTATTTGCTTGCCTTATACGATTTGCCCTGTAAATTTACTTGGTTTTCAGATGGGAAATCGTCCCTGAGGATAAGCCGCTGGATTGAGGCGCTGTCCCTAGTCTGGGCGGGCGTACAGCCTGCAATTTAGCAAAATTCAAGAAAACAAAAACAGGAGCGCGAGGCGAACGTGAAGGTTTTGGTTGTTGGCAATGGGGCACGCGAACACGCCCTGGTATGGAAACTGCTGCAATCTCAACGCATTCGGCAGATAGTCTGTGTTCCTGGAAACGGCGGCACAGCTTCTCTGGAGCGTTGTCAGAATCTCCCTTTAAGTGTTGATGATTTTGAGGGAATAGCACGATTTGCTCAAGTGAATAACATCTCGCTGGTGGTCGTCGGGCCTGAAGCCCCCCTGGCTTTGGGGATCGCAGATTACTTGCAACGCCAAAATCTCAAGGTGTTTGGTCCCACCAAAGCGGGAGCGCAAATTGAGGCGAGTAAGTCTTGGGCAAAGGATTTGATGCGGGAAGCGGGTATCCCAACCGCCAACTCAGAGGTGTTTACAGAGCCAGAAGCTGCAAAAGCTTATGTAGCAGCGCAAGGGGCACCGATTGTTGTTAAAGCCGATGGTTTGGCAGCGGGTAAGGGTGTTACGGTAGCGGCAACGGTGGAAGAGGCATACTCTGCGATCGCAGATTTATTCTCCAGTCGAGTCAAGACTGTAGTAATTGAAGAATATTTAGTGGGTCAGGAAGTCTCGGTTTTGGCGCTGTCGGATGGCTTGACCGTTCGCCAGTTGTTACCGGCTCAAGATCACAAACGCATCGGTGAGGGCGATACAGGGGCAAATACGGGCGGAATGGGAGCCTATTGTCCTGCTCCCATCCTGACACCTGCCTTGAGTGCGCGAGTTCAGAAAGAAATTCTGGAGCCGACTGTTGCCGCTTTAAAAGAGAGGGGCATCGACTACCGGGGTGTCCTTTATGCTGGATTAATGATTACCCCCCAAGGCGATCCGAAAGTTTTGGAATTTAACTGTCGTTTCGGCGATCCGGAAACGCAGGCGATCTTACCTTTACTCGAAACCCCTCTAGAAGACTTACTGGTTGCCTGCGTTGGACAAAAACTCGCCCAACAGCCTCCTATTGCCTGGAAATCAGGCGCTTCCGCCTGTGTCGTTGTAGCGGCGGGGGGTTATCCAGAAAGCTTTAAAAAGGGTCATGTCATTACCGGCATTGAGCAAGCCGAGACAGCGGGAGCGCATGTGTTTCATGCGGGCACTCAGAAGAAGCAGCAACAAGTGGTGACAGAAGGCGGTCGGGTGTTGGGAGTCACCGCCATTGGAGAGGATTTTGATGCAGCGATCGCTCAAGCATACGCGGCGATTAATTGCATTGAGTTTGAGGGGATGTACTACCGACGGGATATTGGTTATCGCGTCCGCACGGCAGGGAAACTTTAGCGTTTAACGTCATGTGCAACTGCAATCCAATCGCTCCTCGTTTCCAAAGCTCTGTAGCCTAAGCTAGAGAGTTTTGGAAAGTTGCACATCACGTAAATCTTTAAATTTCTTCAAAATCTTAGTCAAGCTGCATCCAAAGATACATGAGAGTTCCAGGGGGAACTTGAGAAAATAGAAGTGGATAAATATAATTGAGAAACGTTCAAAAATCCACCTATCCCTGGGAAGAATCCTCTACAATTTTTGATAAATCTCTAATTTTTACCATTTTTAGTGGCAAATTTACCTTGCTGGCTCTATTAAAAACCCTTCGAGAAGTTATTGCCCATTGGTGGTCTGAGTTTACTCTCCAGACGCGCCTGATGGCGGCTGCTACCTTAGTCGTCTCCTTGGTGATGAGCGGTCTGACCTTTTGGGCAGTGAATACAATTCAGCAGGATGCTCGGCTGAATGATACTCGCTTCGGGCGCGACCTGGGTTTGTTGTTGGCGGCGAATGTCGCGCCTCAGATTGCTGAAAAGAATCTGACGGAGGTGGCACGTTTTTCTCACCGCTTCTACAGCAGCACCTCCAGCGTGCGCTATATGCTCTACGCCGACGAAACTGGCAAAATCTATTTTGGAATTCCTTTCTCTGAGTCCGAGGTACAAAACTCGCTGACAATTCAGCGTCGGATTCAATTGCCAGAGGATTACGCTGATAATTCCGACTTACCAATGGTGCGTCAGCACCTAAGTCCGGATGGGGAAGTTACGGATGTCTTTGTTCCCCTGTCGCACGATGGCAAAAATTTAGGGGTTTTGGCAATTGGGATTAACGCCAATCCAACCGTGGTGGCGTCGTCCCATCTGACACGAGATGTCACGATTGCGGTATTTATTTCCATTTGGGTGATGGTGATTTTGGGGGCTGTTTTTAATGCCTTAACCATTACTCAGCCAATTAAAGAACTTCTCGTTGGGGTTAAAAATATTGCCGCTGGCAACTTCAAGCAACGAGTTGACCTGCCACTCGGAGGAGAACTGGGCGAACTGATTTACAGTTTCAACGAGATGGCAGAACGGCTGGAGAGTTATGAAGAGCAAAATATCGAGGAACTGACAGCAGAGAAAGCCAAGCTAGAGACGTTGGTTTCTACGATTGCTGATGGAGCGGTGCTGATAGACACCAACTTTCAGGTGATCTTAGTCAACCCGACAGCGCGACGAATTTTCGGGTGGGATGGCGTTGATGTGGTGGGATCTAATGCTCTGCATTGCTTGCCTTCTCCAGTAAACTTGGAGCTAGCGCGACCCCTGCATCAAATTGTTGCTGGCGAATGCGAAGGGGCAGAGTTTCGGGTGACGCTATTCCAACCGGCGAACCGCACCGTCCGCATTCTCCTAACGACCGTCCTCGACCAGTACCGGGAAACCATCAAGGGAATTGCGATGACGGTACAGGATATTACTCGTGAGGTAGAGCTGAACGAGGCGAAAAGCCACTTTATTAGCAATGTTTCCCACGAATTGAGAACGCCGCTTTTTAACATCAAGTCGTTTATTGAAACGCTCCACGAATACGGCGAAGATTTGACAGAAGAGGAACGTCGGGAATTTTTAGACACTGCGAATCGAGAAACAGACCGCCTGACTCGCCTAGTAAATGACGTTTTGGATTTATCTAGGCTTGAGTCGCACAAGCGCTATCACTTTGAGCCTGTAGATATTGCCCAACCTGTGGAGCAAACGCTGCGGACTTACCAGCTAAACGCCCGCGATAAAGGAATTGAACTCATCCAGGAGATTGAACCGAATTTGCCAGCAGTCTGGGGCAACTATGATTTGTTGCTCCAGGTGTTTGCTAACCTGGTCGGTAACGGCCTGAAGTTTACTGAGACAGGCGGACGGGTGGCAATTCGCGCCTATTTGCTGGAGTCGAGGGATGAGCGGAGTCAAGGCGGAGTCTTCCCTTCCGGCGCAGAGGAACGCGGGAAAATTCCTGCAACGAACAATCCCAAATTAGTGCGGATTGAAATTTCTGATACGGGAATCGGCATCGATACAGAAGACCAAGAGGCAATCTTCGATCGTTTTTTCCGAGTAGAAAACCGAGTTCACACCCTTGAAGGAACAGGTTTGGGTTTGTCAATTGTTAGAAATATCATTGAGAAGCATCACACCAGGGTTCACTTGGTTAGCGAGGTCGGCGTCGGTACAACTTTCTGGTTTGACTTGACGGTTTTTCAAGAAGCAGCACCCGTTGAGGAGTTGCCTCTAAAAGAAGCAAAAGAAGCTTCAGGAACCAGTTCGGTTACGGCGAAGGTTGTCTAGATTATTTGCTTGCATAGAAAGCGATCGCTAAACTTACGACGATGAGACCGAATAGCAGCAGCAAAGGCTGGTTTCGCTGACACCAAAGTTGAAGCGAGTGACGCCAGCCGAGACTATAGCGAGTTGCAGTCATCGGGTGAGATTCTTGAGAGCGATCGCTATACATCGTACATTCTTTGGCGTAAGGACGCTTGGAAAACGTACAGGTATCATCTTCGTGGTAAGTACAGGTATCGCACAGAAATTTCTCCCCCGTTGCTCGATGTAGGGGAATGCCAGGATGACCGTAGGCTTTTAGCTCGGTTCGGCAATAAGGGCAGGTCGTTACCTGGGCATTGACGGGTTGATGGCACTTTGGACAGTTCGGCATGGATAGCAGCACGGTAATTCTGGGTCTGTATCCAGTCAGCAAGTCGCAATCTAGAAAGACCTCTAGATCCAGTTTAAGCCTGGGGAAACTTTCGGATTTGATATTCTGCTAACTGAACGATGGGAAAAGCCTCTCCCATCGCTTGGATAAACTGCTGCTCGATTTTTTCCAGGCTTTCTAGCTCAACAGACTTCCACTGTTCCCGCGTCGCCCAGCGAATGACTAAAATGACCTCTGTTGGCTCGTTCGGGTTGAGCCAGACTTCTTTACCCAAAAAACCCGGACATCTGGCGAGGAAAGCCGTCCAGATTTCGCTATCCTTCTGAATGTATTTTTCCCGCAGTTCGGGGGCGACTCTTACCTGAAGCCACTCAATTACCATGAGCTGGAGTATAAGCTGCTTTGAAGCTGTAAATAGACTCTTCAATCATCCATCAGACAGATTGATTTTGCCACGAGCAAAGTCTGGAAGATAGGCGGCAGTTGTTGAGAGAATGTCACAAAATAGAACTGTAGGTGAAAAATCGGTAAGATTTTAGCACCGCTTTATGATACGTGTTTAGCCGCTCAAAGTCGCGGCGGAGTGACAGGAAGGAAAAATGGATAATAACAACTGGCTTAAGCAGCTACTAATGATGGGTGTGGGGACTACGTCTTTGGTAGCCGACAAAATCCGCGAAGTGAGCGATGAATGGGTCAAGGAAGGCAAAATCAACCCCGAGCAAGCTAAGGGGATGGTAGATGATTTGATGCAGCAGCTCAAGTCAGATCAGGGGAACTTGGAGATCCAGATGCAACGGCAAATGCGGAATATGTTGCAGGATCTGGGGGTTCCTCGCCAGTCGGAAATGGATGAATTGCGGGGACGCATTGACCGGCTCGAACGTCAGGTGCGTGATATGGAAAATAAGCTCTGGCGGTAAGTAAAGCTGATAGGATTGAAAATCTAGTGGGACAATCAATTTTGGATTTTGGATGGGGAATTTTGGATTAAATCGAAAATTCTCTCAATCTAAAATCTAAAGTTTTGAGGTCTTAGAGGTACGGAGAACGGATGAATGAGAGAAATTCTAATCAGCGTTGGGGTAATGTTTACCTGTGT
>NZ_JACJOQ010000494.1:0-2124 GCF_014695635.1 Coleofasciculus sp. FACHB-712
TTTTCTTGCGCTCATCGATTGCTTTACAAGGGGGAATCTTGCTCTCAGTACGCCAAGCGCATGATTGCACAACAGGGTTTGGTGGGGGCGATCGCAACGGTGCGCCAACGATTTCGAGCTTGTAAAATCGCAAACCAAATTTTGCAAGCCAGGTATAGCAGTCAAGCTGATAGCGATCGCTCCAAGCGCGAGCGCAGGAATAGAAACTGGGGTAACAACTGTAATGATTATGGTGCTGTAGATTGTGTTACAGGTGTCTCAGAGCTGAGCTGTGAAGCGCTAGATTGTTTCTCGGAAATGGATTTTGCTTCCTTAGATTGTGGAGTCGCAGATTGTGGCTCTGGGATAGATTGTGGAGTCGCAGATTGCGGGAGTTGCGGAGGATAAAACATTCATCCTTCTTTTTGTTACCCCCCGACTTCAACTTAATTTAAGAATGCTGTGGGGGAGAGCAGGCAAAATCTAACTGTTCTCATTTTGCCTGCGAGTTTTGTTGACCCCCAGGTTTCTGGCAAATGTCAATTAATGCAAATAGATTTTAGGTATGGTATATATGTACGTTAATCTCATCGATAAACCGGAGATTTGTCTATCCTGAACTTTGATGGGTCAATGAAAACCCAGATTAGGATAGCTAAAAAAATATTCTTGTCTAGGGGTCGAAAGTAGTGGGCATTGTTGTTGAAAACGTCTCTAAAGAGTTCGGCAGTTTTAAAGCCGTTGACGAAGTCAACTTAGAAATTCAATCAGGCTCCTTGGTCGCGCTTTTAGGACCTTCGGGTTCTGGTAAATCTACACTGCTGCGACTGATCGCCGGTCTAGAAATGCCAGATAGCGGGAAAATCTGGTTGACTGGTCAAGATGCCACTCATCAGAGCGTTCAAGACCGCAACATCGGGTTTGTATTCCAACACTATGCTCTATTTAAACACCTCACCGTCCGCAAAAATATTGCCTTTGGCTTAGAGATTCAAAAAACTCCCAAAGGCAAAGTAAAGGCGCGGGTAGAAGAATTGCTGGAGTTAGTGCAACTAAGCGGACTAGGCGATCGCTACCCTTCCCAACTCTCCGGCGGTCAGCGACAACGAGTTGCCTTAGCCAGAGCGCTAGCAGTTCAACCCCAAGTATTGCTGCTAGATGAACCCTTTGGAGCCTTAGACGCCAAAGTGCGTAAGGATTTGCGGGCTTGGTTGCGACGCCTGCACGATGAAGTCCACGTCACCACCGTGTTCGTCACCCACGACCAAGAAGAAGCGATGGAAGTTTCCGATGAAATTGTGGTGATGAACAAAGGCAGAGTCGAACAAATCGGCACACCCGCTCAGATTTACGATCACCCAACGACGCCGTTTGTCATGAGTTTCATCGGCCCGGTGAATGTGTTGCCCAGCACTTCCCGCATTTTCGAGGCAAACGGGTTTGATTCGACCCAAGCAGAAATTTTCCTGCGTCCCCATGATGTAGTCGTAGACACGAACCCCAACGGCAGCTCCGTACCGGCACGAGTAAACCGCTTGATTCATCTCGGCTGGGAAATTCAGGCAGAATTAATCCTAGACGATGGTCAGGTCGTCACGGCTCATATCACGCGAGAGCGGTTCGACCAGTTAGATTTGGAGCCGCAACAGCGAGTATTCGTCAAACCAAAGGATGCGAAATCTTTCCCGCTGTATTTTTCGATCTAGCACTTTTTCGATCTAGCACTTCCGGCGTCAACACTCAGCTTTCAGCTTAATCGGCTTTAATGAGATATCTAAGTCGATTTGAAAGAGCGCATAGTTAATTTATGAAGTGGGGACGCCTGTCTATTCATCGGTGGCGGTTCATCGGACAATTCTTTTGTCTGTTTTGTCTTTGTTGTTTTCTCGCGATCAGCTGTGGGAAGCGACCGGCGTCTGATTCAGCGACTTCTCCCAGTCCCGGTGGTGCCGATTCCGGTCGGATTACCATCGGCACCACCCAGAAGCCACGGACGATGGACCCGGCAGATAATTACGAGCTAGCAGCCGTTTACTTGCTCTATAACCTGAGCGATCGCCTGTATACCTACGAATTGGGAAGCACCCAACTCAAGCCGCAACTGGCGACGGCAATGCCGAAAGTGAGTCCAGACGGGTTAACTTA
>NZ_JACJOQ010000495.1:0-6743 GCF_014695635.1 Coleofasciculus sp. FACHB-712
GTCGCATTCAAATTTCAGGTGCTCAGTGGAATGCTGAAAACGTTCCTCAGGTGCTAGCGCATCGCTGTGCTTACCTTAATGAGCTGATTGGGCAGCAAATCTGACATGCTCCCCTAATTTTTATCTATTATTCTGGTTCAAAGTCTTACCTAGATAAGTTTGGTTTTGTTAATTGCTATTGTTTATGCTTGTGCTGACCTGATGCGAAGGCACTACCCTAGCCATGCTGCGCCGCCAAAACTTTACCTTAAAACTATCACGAGGATGACTATCGGTAGCCTGACTAATCCGGGCTTTGTCCAGAGCGGTAGAGCAAGAACTTTTGTAGAGGACGGGTGCCAGGAGCGATCGCTCACAGGCGCACAGGTGTAAGTGTCATTTGATTTGGAACAAATTTGTTTTGGCTAAAATTTAGATAGGCAGTGTTAAAAAAAGAGTATCGCTCGCCCGAATAGTCGATCTTATCTCAGGAAAGGCTTGAAAGTAGTTTTCAACGGCTCAAACTCAACAAAAACCAAGATGATAGCTACCTTTCGGCATGAGCATCCATAAAACCATTTGATTATCCCTAAAAGCATTTTTAACCGATTTGTTTATGCCCGCAGTACAGTTACCACCTGGCCCTAAAGGTCATTTTCTTGTCGGTCATCTTACAGAAATAAACCGCGATCCACTTAAGTTCTTGAGCAAATGTGCTAGAGAGTATGGCGATCTTGTTTGCTGGCAGTTTGGGCCATTTCCAGCTTTTTTAGCGAACCATCCCGACTTGATCGAGCAAGTCTTGGTCACTCAATATCCCAACTTTGTTAAAAGTAGCGTGTACCGACGCGGATTGCGCGTTGTAGGTAACGGCTTACTAACCAGCGAAGGCGACTTTTGGCAGCGTCAACGCCGTCTGGTTCAACCAGCTTTTCATCAGGAACGAATTGTCGCCTATGGAAAGGTAATGGTTGACTATACTGAGCAATTAATTGACCAATGGCGCGATGGCGAAATCCGCGATATTCATCAAGATATGATGTTGCTGACCGAAGAAATTGTGTCAAAAACACTGTTTGATGTTGATATTAAAGATGAAGCGGAAGGAGTGCAGGCGGCGCTAAATGCAGTGATGGATTTTAATTCCAATCTTGCTAATCAATATTTCCTTCCTGGTTGGGTGCCTACTCCTAGTAACTTACGCTACCAACAAGCGATTAAACAATTAGATGCGATTGTCTATCGCATTATTAACGAGCGAAGAGCTAGCGGTAAGGACACAGGCGATTTACTTTCCCTATTGCTTCAAGTGCGGGATGAATCTGATGGAACTGGGATGAGCGATCGCCAAGTGCGAGATGAGGCAATGACTCTCTTTTTGGCGGGTCACGAAACGACTGCTAACGCCATGACATGGACATGGTTTCTACTTGCACAACACCCAGAAGTAGAAGCGAAATTGCAAGAAGAATTAAAGACAGTGTTGGGCGATCGCGCACCCACGGTTGCCGATTTACGTCAGTTGCGTTACACAGAGCGAGTGGTGTTGGAATCAATGCGACTGTATCCGCCGGTGTGGGGAATGAGCCGACGTGCCGTAGAAGACTGCGTTCTGGGCGGGTATGAGGTGAAGGGGGGAACAACTGTGTTTATCAATCAGTGGGCGATGCACCGAGATCCTCGCTTCTTTGAAAATCCAGAAGTTTTTCACCCCGATCGTTGGGCAGATAATTTGATTAAAAAGTTGCCCACTTTTGCCTATTTTCCCTTTGGTGGCGGGTCGCGAATCTGCATTGGCAAGGCTTTTGCGATGATGGAGACAAGTTTACTGCTGGCAGCGATCGCGCAAAAGTTTCGCCTGACGCTACAACCAGAGTATCCGGTGGTGCTGCAACCCTCGTTAACACTCCGCCCAAAACATGGGATGAAGATGTTAGTGACTCAGCGATAAGCGATCGCGCACTACATCTTAGAGTTTTGGTGAGAAAGTGTTTAGCCCGATTTAATATCACTACCTTGCGTTAGCAACCTTAAGTTGAGTGACTTAATTTTTTAGAAATATCTAAAGGCTGACACTTCCTTCAGAAAATGCCAGCCTTTAGAACTTCTATTGAGTAGAACTAGAAACCAGCAACTCCGCGATAAACACTTATAACCACCGTGAGAATGGTGATAACTCCTATTGAAGTGCTAAGGATAAATAGAACAGAAGGTTTCTTTGCAAAAGGGGTTTCGCTATCGTGTTGCACAGCGTCAGTTTGATTGGGATTTTTTGGTTGTTCAGATGTCATAATGATGCTCCGCTTTTAGATTTCAATGAGTTTATATTGATTAGAACAATTACCAAAGATTGCTGAGGATATCGCCCCAGAAATGAACGATGCCTTGCCCGCTTAATGCCTCTATAATGAGGATGGATACAAAACCGAGCATGGCGAAGCGACCATTCCAAATTTCAGAATTTGGGGTGAAGCCTTGTTCTATGTTAATAGCAGCTTCCGTGTATTGTTGTTCTGTTTTATCTTGCGAAGTTTGCATTATTTAAATTCCAAACGCGACTTTGTAAAAAGAAGAGAGTCATATATAAACGCGGGTAACGGTAAGAGAAATTAGCAAGAGATCGCCTTGCTTATAGGATTCCCCAAAAGTGCAGGACTCCCTGATTGCTAACTAAATCAATAAGGACAGCAATCACAATGCCCACCATTGCCAAACGACCATTCCAAATTTCAGCGCTAGGGTTAAAACCCCATTTCCATTCGCTGCTGTAATGTTTGTAGCTCAAACTTTCTTCTCTATCTACAATCTGCATAAGCTCGCTCTAAACTGTTTTCTTTTAACTATATTATTTGAAACAAATCTTATAATGTTCTTTCCAAAGTAGTAAAACTTATCCCATTTCAGCAACTTATTCGTAATCACTAATCCCCCCCGATCCTCAACTTCTTTGTCTACCGCACATCATCCTATTCAGAGTAGAAGGGGGTAGGGGGGATAGAATATTTAGCCTGAAAATGTTGAATGAGTATTGACTAAATCTCTGAAGTATTTTTTTCACGAAGCGTCTGCAAAAAAAAGCAATCCCCCCAACTTTTAGTTTTTAAGACTACAGCACCTCAGGTTGTTAAAGGTAGGAGGGGGTAGGGGGGATAAACTATTTAGCCTTAAAATAGTGAATGAGTATTGTCTAAATATCAGAGAAATTTGTTTGCGATTAATTTCTCTGTATAAAGAATGATGTATTTTGGGAAACTATCGATAAGGGTTCAGTAGATAGGTAATAGCGAGAGGGAGGAGGAAATTTGGAGCGATCGCTTCCAGCACCCAAGCTGAAATTGAGAAAAGCGGGTAAGCGTTGCGAAAGCTCTTCGCTTATCGCTCAACTTGAACTGGAATAGACCTAGATGCGATCGCACTGATGAATTACTACCGTGCGTTAGCAAAGCATACTGTCAGGCTTATCGCATTTCTACAGAGTATCGGGGTCAACTCCCATCTGCCGCAGTCGCTCTGCCAAACGCTCTGCCCGTTGACGCTCCTGCTGTGCAACTTCCGAGGGTGTAGAGAGTTGATTCCCATTCTGGTCGTACCAGTACAGCCACTCCCGCGTCCAAGCCCGATAAGTACCCTGCGCCCTCCCAATTCCTAAGCCAATCTCAGGTATCCACACTGGTTCGCCGGATTGCAGCACATACTGCCCATCCACCAAGCGATAAACCTCAAAGGGATTGTGCTTGTCACGCCTATGGTACTCCGGGTTGTAGATCGCATAGTACAACACGCCAATACTGGCATACTCATCTTTCTTGCTGTCGTACTCTTGACCGTAAGTTTTAGAGACATACTCAAGTGCCAGAAGGGGAACTTTACCTTCTTGCCAGATAACATAACTTAACCGTCCCCCAGCACGAGTCAACCGTTCAACTCCCAAGCTTAAGAATCCATCAGGGACAATTGCAGATTTTCCAGGGTCATAATAAACCCCCATGTTGATGCCCCAAAACCAGTCTGTGCGTTTCTGCCAAAGCCAAGCCAGGATTTCTTCCAACAAGTTGGCAACCAGAATTTGTAGTTGACTTTCCACAGGCTTATGGTCAGTTTCAGGCAGTTCTTCAGCGGTGGGAAGATGCTGCAACGGGTTGTACTGTACCATGACAACTCCTAGGCGTGGCTTACTGCTTGTATTTTAACTAGACAGGGTAGTGGTAATTCTCATACCTAGCAGCGATCGCGCAGTACACCGCAGAGTGTTGGTAAACTAGACTCTCGTTGCATCAGCTGCCCATGAAACGCGATCGCCTCTGCTATTTCATCAATCAGGAATTAACCTGCCTACTCTAGCTGTTGTAATTAGATCAATTGTACTACTACACTCAGATAGTGTAGCCACATCTAGAGGGATGGTAGACTGAAAAGTTATGTCAAGTACCCATACCGCTATTGAGTGGACAGATAAGACTTGGAATCCAACCACTGGCTGCAACAAGGTCAGTCCCGGTTGCAAGTATTGCTATGCTGAAGCAATCACTGAACGCTTTCCAAAGAATTTCCCTGAAGGATTTCAGCTTACCCTACATCAAGATCGACTAGACCAGCCTAGACGGTGGCGTACTCCTAGCCGAATCTTTGTCAATTCCATGAGCGATCTGTTCCATGAGAAAGTGCCACTCTGGTATCTGGAAGAAATTTTTAAAGTCATGCGAGAGACTCCTTGGCATGTCTACCAAATTTTAACTAAGCGTCATCAACGTTTGACCGAACTAGCTCCACAACTAGAATGGGCTGAAAATATCTGGATAGGTGTATCTGTGGAAAGTCAAGACTACACCTGTAGGGTTGATTCCCTCCGACAAGTTCAGGCATCAGTGCGCTTCCTCTCATGTGAACCTCTTTTGGGACAACTGCAACTAGACCTAGCTGGTATTGATTGGGTGATTGTTGGTGGAGAATCTGGTTATAAACATCGTCCTATTAAACCAGAGTGGGTAAAAGAAATACTTCAACAGTCTCAAGCAGCAGGAGTAGCCTTCTTCTTTAAGCAGTGGGGAGGAAGGCATTCAAAAATTGGTGGTAGAACCTTAGACGGACAGACTTGGGATGAAATTCCTAAAGCTTGGAGCCAACATTTGATGCAGTGGCAAGATAAACTTTCTAGAAAGTGAAAGCCTGTTGAGACGCACAAATATAGCCACTTCTTGACAGAGAAGAGAGTCACCAATGAGTCAGTTTGGCAGTGAAGGTGAAGACATTATCGGTCGCTGGTCTGAGGAGAAGCTAGAGTTACTAACAAAGTATCTTAAAGCTTACTCAGACATAATGAATAAGCAAAAACAGAAGTGGTTAAAGGCATATTACTATATAGATGCTTTTGCTGGTTCTGTTCAACCAAAGGCAAAGGATGAAGAGCGATATGTTGATGGTTCTCCACTACGCGCATTGCGAACACAACCAGGCTTTGATGGTTATTGGTTTATAGACGTTTCTCAACAGCGTATAGAAAGGCTCGAAAGGCTTCGAGAAGAATTCAACTACAATTCAATTAGGATTCGCCAAGGTGACTGTAACGAAATTTTACGCAATGAAGTTATCCCCCAGATTACTAGGAATTCCAAGCAACGAGCAATCGTTTTTTTAGATCCTTATGGATTGCAAGTAGAGTGGGAGACTGTGAAGGCGTTAGCTAATACAAGAACTTTCGACATTTTTGTTAACTTTTCTCTGATGGGTGTAACTCGGCTACTGAGAAGGGATAGCCCTCCTGAAAGAACTGTGAGAGAACAATTGAATAAAGTAATGGGTAACACTGATTGGATTGACCAAATATATCAACCTCCCACTTACTCCCAATTGAATCTCTTTGAAGAGCAGCAACCCTCATTGAGTCGTGATACTCTGGGGACTGAATGGCTAGCGAGTTTATATACAGAACACTTACGGGAGCTTTTCCCGTATGTCAGTAGACCAGTCATTATGACTAACTCAACTAACGCAGCAATTTACGCTCTGTGTTTAGCCAGTCACAATCAAACAGCAGTCAAAATTACGAATGATATTTTTAAGAGATATGAAAAGTTGGGAAGCTAACTCTTTAACGAGAGTGCGATTCGCCTTTAAGACTAAATATCAAGAATTACCATCGCTGTCCAACCGTCATCGGTTTTTTCTAATTGGAACTGGTGTAATGTAACCGCTTTGACATCTACTCGCTGTTGATGGCGATCGCGCGTTTCTCACTACGAGGTGACGTGGCTGGAACCTTTGATTTGCTTGCCTGCTTGCCGCAACTGACACGCCAGTTGCAGGTTCAACAATACCAGTATTAGTCCCAGACCTGGAATTAGCAGAAAAATTTTCTCCGAGCCTAGTAAGAGGGCCAAAGGAGAGACAATAGACAGCAACAGCACCGCTAAGGGATCGAAATGGTGAATTCTCAGTACCGCAAAAATAGTTGGTGGCAATATAATTAGTGCCCCTAGCGTTCCCGCTGCTCAGAGCGTCCGTTGCTGAGTTCGCATGAATAATCGCAGTTGGGCTATGCTTGCGTAAATTAGGATTAAGCTAGCCCCTAAAGTAAGACCAAACAACGCCCCAGTTCTGCTCTCATTTACTTTTACAGCAGCATTTATACCAGTAGCCGATTGTGCAGGGGACAGTAAAATAAATAAAGCCAAGGGGATGATCGCAATCACTACATTCAGCGCGATCGCTACTACCGCTGGACTTTTTTCACCCCAAATTAAATCCTTTACCAACGAGCTATCAGC
>NZ_JACJOQ010000496.1:0-24098 GCF_014695635.1 Coleofasciculus sp. FACHB-712
CAAACCACCACAATTAGCCAATGAATTGCCACGGGCATCCATAGAGAGCCACTTTGAAAATAGGCAAGAGTACAAATAACACCTAGAAGTGCTGCCAAGAATAGAAAAACTGGGTCAAAAAAACTTCGGAGTCCATCGGGGTAGAAAGTTACGGCATTTAGCGGATGATAGATAATAAACATTGCTAAACTAATACCTCCCCAAAGCCACAGAGTAGTAGGGGTAGCTTTTTCTGTAGGGTGAGGGAGTAGTAAAATCCGAAAAAATAACTCTTCAGATATGGCGGGAGACAACAGACAACGCGCCATTACACCGATAATAATTTCCCAGGATGTTTCTACATCGAGTTTTAAAAAACCAAATTTGAATCCAATAGGTAATGAAATCAAGGCATATATCAGTACCAAAGCAGCAGAATATAGGCACGCTTTGGCATCAGGAGTTGTAGAGGCGGCTGTAATTAAGCGAGAGACAATTCCCAGGCTTGGCGTAAGCGCGATCGCATCTACGGAAAGCTCAAATAGCCCTGCGATAACTGGCACATTACTCATATATACGTTAATCATTAAAAATATTTCCTCAGATAGATATTTTTTGCAGATAAAATTATACTACCGATAGCTTTTTCGTTAAGTTCAGTAATGTTTCAGTGTTATTGACGATAAGACTTTATAAAGCTTTCTTATAAAGGGCAAAAATTGCCAATACAATAAAAAATCATCTAAAGAAAAAAGGTAGCACAAGAAGTACGTACGGGAAAGTTTAAACTCTGGGTATGTCTGCGTAAACCTTTGCACCCTTGGTGTTGAAAAACATATTGTTAAGCAAGTTTGCGAAGCTTCTTCTGGATGAGAAGCTCTACCTGTTGGAAGAGATATTGACCAAATTCCTGTGACAAACTTCTAGAATTACGACAGCTTTAATAAATGAAATTCTCAACTTAACTTTGGAGGGACATTATGGGAATCGGCGATATGTTCAGAAACATACCGGGTTTGAATAGGGAAGGAGGCGATCGAGATCAGGAGTACCGCGATCGCAATGAAGATCGGGAGTACCGCGATCGCAATGAAGATCGGGAGTACCGCGATCGCAATGAAGATCGGGAGTATAGCGATCGCAATGAAGATCGGGAATACCGCGATCGCGATAGGTATCGTGACGGAAATGATGATGACGATGATGACGATCGCAAAGATAGATATCGTAGTGAACATCGCGATGATGATGACGACGATGATGACGAACATAAGCACAGCCATCGCCGCAAACACCATGACGATGATGACGACGACTAAAATGGTCGGGTTGGATTAACCATCCACACAATCTGCTAAAGAATTAAATGGCGTCAGCTCTATAGTTGACGCCATTCCTGCATAAAATGAACCCAGGCAATACTTTTAAGCTAAAAATCTGTCGTAGACAGGAAAAAATAAATGCAGAATTCATCACCCTCGACGGGGCAAATCCGCGCCCACGTAATCGTTTCAGGAACCGTTCAGGGAGTTGGTTTTCGGTTCTCAACGTTGGATGAAGCGATCCAGCTAGGCGTCAGCGGCTGGGTGCAAAATCTCCCCGATGGGCGTGTAGAAGCTGTTTTTGAAGGAAGCAAGGCAGATGTTGAAGAGGTAATTCAATGGTGTCACAAAGGGCCACCTGCTGCTGTGGTGAAAGCGGTGGCGGTTGAGTATGAAACGCCAGAAGGATTGCGCGGATTTGAAATGTGGCGATAGAGGCAATTTTAGCAGGTCGCGATAACTCCACTTCTACGGCGATCGCCAGCGCCGGTTATTAATCCTTCCGAATTTTCCATGACACTATGAACGCCACCAAAAAACATATTCTTCTGTTTCCAAAAAATCAATTCATTACTACCTGGAAGCATCAGATTTTTAAGTTCTTCTTCGCTAAAGCCGGGTTCAAGATTAAAAATATCACTTTCCCAATGAACGCGAGGATGATTTACTGCTGCATCAACGTCCATTTTAAAATCAATAATATTAGAAATAACTTGTAAAATTGCAGTTCTAATTCGATTCGAGCCACCAGAACCTAAAACAATCTCTGGTTGATTATTCTTAAGTACAATAGTCGGAGCCATCATTGAAGAAATCCGCGTATTTTCTTCCCAGTTATGAAATCCATGCGGATTTAAATCAGCTTCTCCTAGCATATTATTCAGCATAATCCCAGTTCCCGGAATCACATAAGAAGAACCCTCTCCATTGGAAGTGGTAACACTCGCCGCATTACCTTCGCTATCAACCACACTGATATGAGTAGTGCTTCCCCATTTATTGACAACTTCAGTTAATTGACCTTCATAAATAGCCAAATGTTCAGATGATAAAAAAGTTTGGGCAATCTCTTCTGTATGAGTATAAGCGTCATATCTATCCGTTCTGGCTTCATTGGTTAGGCGCATCACATGAGCTAATATTTCTAAATGGCGAGAACTGCCAAACTCTATATTAGTTAAATCAACTTTTGAAAGCAGTTCTAAAGCAAAAGCAATCAGAATGCCTCCAGAACTGGGTGGAGGATTTGTTAAGAAGGTGTTCCCCCGGTAATTCATCACCAGCGGCTTTCTCTCAATTACTCGATAATTCTTAAGGTCTTCTAAGGTTAAGTAACCTCCATAATCTTGGCAATCGTTGACTAAGCGTTGGGCAATGTCACCCTCGTAAAATTCTCTAATTCCACTTTCAGATAAATAAGTTAACGTATCAGCAAAATCACTCATCAAGACTGTTCCTCCAGGCTGAACAAGTTTCCCCTCTGGGGCAAAAACCTGCTGCATCTCTTTAGAGCCAAGCAGCATAGGACTGAGGATTGTCAAACAGTAATAAGTAAAATCGTTTAGTTCGACACCCGTTTTTGCATAACGGATTGCCGGTTCAGCAACCACATTAAAAGGTAATCTCCCTAATTTCTGATGAACGTGAAAAACGCCCTTGAGGTTTCCAGGAACAGCCATTGAACCAAGCCCAATATGGAACTCTTGGACTGCATCGCCAAAATTAATTGCAACTGGATAAAAATTAAGCTGTTCCTGACTTTTTTTCTGTTGTGGCGTTTGAGAAAAGAAGTCGAACAAAATATTTTGATTATCCTGAGTATGGGCTAAAAGAAACCCACCACCCCCCGCAGATGTCAGCGCAGTTTCGGTAACGCAAGAGGCTAGAATTGCAGCCGCCGCTGCATCAAATGCGTTCCCCCCTAATTGGAGCATCTCAATTCCAGCTTCGGCTGTTTTTTGATGTCCAGCAGCAATAACACCGTGAGTTTTTTTATACATAAATATTGAGTACGAAAAGCTAGAGTGAATAGAAGCTAGGTTGTCAGTATGTAGGGCAATCGCGCTTTCTTATATTTGCATGATGAGACTGCCACGAGCGCCGGATCGCGATTGAATATAATAAAATTGGCAGGACAAACGAAATGATATTACCGACTTTACTAGAGATCGAGGATTCTATCTGTGCTTTATGCCTCGAAAAACAACAGTGGTTGCTGAAAGGTATCCCTTGGGAAGGGCAAAAGCGGATATCTACACAAGATAAACTCGTTGATTTAAAACACATGAAAAACTACCTGAGAGGGCTAGCACTCCAAGCATCTCACCAGAAATCGCGGAAATCGATGAGGAGTTGCCGTTGCTGAAATAGATGATTTAGCAACCCGGAGAGATTCAGGGAAACGATCGCTCTCAGCTTGGATGAGGGTGCATCCAGGTAGCGATCGCTTCGCTAAGATGTGCTTCGGGGAATCCTTGCAGCTAGGGTTCAGCGTTTTTATTAATTTTTTTATCTAAGTTAGATGAATTTTTTCACCCTGTCTATAACATTACATTTGGACTTCAATCCCTAACGCATACAAAAACCAGGAATTATACCCGATGGAAACTCAATTATTCAACACTCATATTGAAGAATCGCATATTCTCTTAACTCCAAATGAAGTTAAATCAAAATTACCTTTAACAGATGAGGCAGAAAAAACCGTTTTAAACTTTAGGAATGAAATAGAGGATATCCTAGATGGGAAAGATAGTCGAAAATTTATTGTAGTTGGCCCTTGTTCTATCCATGATATAAAGTCGGCTGAAGAATACGCCTATAGACTAAAAAATCTCTCCGATCGAGTGAACGATAAGCTGCTGCTGATCATGAGAGTGTATTTTGAAAAACCAAGGACTACTGTGGGATGGAAAGGATTAATTAACGATCCGGATATGGATGATTCTTTCCAGATAGAAAAGGGTTTATTGACTGCACGGAGTTTATTAATCAAAATAACTGAATTGGGATTACCCGCTGCTACAGAAGCTCTCGATCCTATAATTCCACAATATATTGGCGAATTGATTGCATGGTCTGCAATTGGGGCACGCACAACCGAATCGCAAACTCACCGCGAAATGGCAAGCGGACTTTCAATGCCTGTAGGTTTTAAAAATGGTACTGATGGTAGCGTTCAAGTCGCTTTAAATGCTCTGGAGTCAGCTAGAAAACCTCACCATTTTCTAGGGATTAATGCAACGGGACAGGTGAGCATTTTTAAAACGAAAGGAAATGCTTACGGTCATATTATTTTACGGGGCGGTGCCAAACAGCCTAACTTTGATGCTGCAAATGTAAAAATTGCGGAGGAAAAATTAAAAGCAGCTAATTTGCCTCCAAAAATTGTCATTGACTGTAGTCACGGAAATTCAAATAAAGACTATAAAAAACAGTCAGCAGTTTTTGAAAATGTTATTCAACAAATATTGGAGGGGAATGCTTCTATCGTTGGCATGATGCTGGAATCAAATTTGTACGAAGGCAATCAACCCATTCCTAGCCAATTAGAAGAATTAAAATACGGTGTTTCGGTAACAGATAAATGTATTAATTGGGAGGAAACAGAAAGAATTATTTTAGCTGCCTACGAGAAGCTAAAGTAAAAAAGCAGTTTTTTAAGACTGAGAACTGACAAGTCAGCGCAACGCTCTCGCCTGTGCTTGTAGTATCGGTGAAGGTAGTTTCACCGATACTAAAACTAAGTGTTTTCTCCTTCTGCTTGGAATGGATATTCGCCTACACCTAGCTGCTTTTTTGAATCTTCTAACTGTTTCCAAAGCATTTCAAGGTCTTGGAAAGCTTTCTCTAGAGGAATTTTACCATTGCTTGCCAAACAACTGATATAAGTTGCTTTTTGAGCAAATTCTTGTAGATTTGCATTAAAAACTAAATTCTCTGGTTTTACATCACCATAGTAACGGCTATGAGAATATATAAAATTGGAAGTTACTAACATTTTATTTATCTCCGCTTGTGAAATTCTGTATCTTAATTCTTACTATGCACTGCAATCTCTGTCGGGATAAGTGATAGCTGTCTACAAAAAAAGTGACGCATATCAACCTTATGAGTGATGAAACTAATCAATAAGAGTTAAAGTCGCATTCGATTGAGTGACAGCAATCTCAATAAATGCGATCGCAATCTTCCGCTTATGTGATGCAAATCACAAGAAGCAGCTTCTTTGTATTTTGCTCGTGGCCAATTTTAGACAAAGCGATCGCAAAGTAGCATCCCAGAAACCCTAAGAATCGCGGGTGCTACTTTACCAATTTTGTTCAGTTAGTGAGTGACGAGATCGTTTTCCCCAGCTCTGGACTAAACTAGCGATCGCACAAACTTATCTAATCTGTCCATGCCTTTCTCAATCGAGGTCATATCCGTCGCGTAAGATAAACGGATGTGGTCATCGGCACCAAAAGCAATCCCTGGAATGGCAGCAACTTGCTGAGATTCTAGTAAAGCATCACAGAATTCTAGAGAAGTTAAACCCGTCTTGCCGATATTAATGAACAAATAGAAAGCACCGTCAGGCTTGGCACAACTGAGTCCAGAAATAGCGTTGAGACGCTCTAACATTACCTGTCGCCGTTCGGCAAAGGCGAGGCGCATTTGTTCCACGCACTCTTGAGAACCTTCCAAGGCAGCGATCGCGCCAAATTGTGCAAAAGTACACACATTCGAGGTGCTGTGCCCTTGGATGGTACTCATTGTTTTAATCAATTTTACGGGACCCGCGAGATAACCAATTCGCCAACCCGTCATTGAGTAAGCTTTTGCAAACCCATTGCTAATGAGGGTGCGCTCAAAAATCTCTGGTCCCAGCGAACCAATACTAATCTGTTGCACTCCATCATAGATAATCTTTTCGTAAATCTCATCGGAGACAACCAGAATATCTTTCTCTACCACCACCTCTGCCAATGCTGCCAACTCTGCTGGCGTATAGACGATGCCGGTGGGATTAGAAGGGGAATTGAGGACAAAGAGCTTCGTCCGTTCGGTACAAGATGAGCGGAGTTGCTCCGGCGTAATTTTATAGCCGGTGGAGGCATCTGTCTGCACAATCACCGGAGTCCCACCCGCTAGAACCACCATATCCGGATAACTGAGCCAGTAGGGAGCGGGGATAATCACCTCATCCCCCGCCTCAATCAGCGCCATGTGCAGGTTATAGAGGGAATGTTTGCCACCGTTGGTAACGATGACATTTTCAGCCATGTAGCTGAGTCCATTATCAGTTTGTAGCTTGTGAGCGATCGCTTGCCTTAACTTCGGTTCCCCCGCCGCTGGCCCGTACTTGGTCTTGCCCTCGTCTAGCGCTTTTTGGGCAGCGACTTTGATATGCGTCGGGGTATCGAAATCCGGTTCCCCAGCACTCAAACTACAAACATCCATTCCTTCTGCCTTCATCGCCTTGGCTTTAGCTGCGATCGCCAATGTTAAAGAAGGCTGTACTTGCTCCACTCGTGCTGCCAGCTTCATCCTTACCCCACTCTTGAGACTAACTTAGAGAGCCGTTGCCAAAGTAACTTAGCTTGTGCGATCGCGTTGCGCTGACTTGCCAGTTCGCTCTTGGTAACTCTCTAGTCTTTCAGAGTAGCCTGCAATCAGGCTCCAGGTTGGCATTTTTTTTACTTTTTAAACGAATTCCTTGTTTTTACCTGCATCCTGACAATTAACCACTAAGGCACAAAGACACTCAGGAAACACAAAGTTTTCCATTTTAGTGTCGTTGTACCTTAGAGGTTCTTTGAAAACACGCTTTGGCGCTTATGGATCTGAATAACAGACCCCGCGCTCAAGCAATGGTTACATCTGGTGAGAGATAAACATCTTGGATGGCGTTAAATAGCTTCACTCCTTCCTCAAACGGACGCTGGAAGGTTTTACGACCGGAAATCAATCCAGTACCCCCAGCCCGTTTGTTAATGACGGCGGTGCGGATTGCTTCGGCAAAGTCGTTTTTACCTGACGCACCTCCGGAATTAATCAATCCAGCGCGACCAGAGTAGCAATTTAGCACCTGGTAGCGGGTGAGATCGATCGGGTGGTCGGTCGTCAGGTCAGTGTAAACTCGATCGTGGGTTTTGCCGTAACTTTGACCTGTGGCTTTGGCAACCGCAGCATATCCGTTGTTACATTCAGGCAGCTTTTGTTTAATGATGTCTGCTTGAATGGTCACGCCCAAGTGATTTGCCTGAGCCGTGAGATCCCCTGCCAGGTGATAGTCTTTGTCTTGCTTAAAAGCGTTATTCCGGAGATAGCACCAAAGGATGGTTGCCATCCCATATTCGTGGGCGAGTTCAAAAGCTTGGCTGACTTCCTGAATTTGGCGGGTAGATTGATCTGAACCAAAGTAAATCGTTGCCCCGACCGCAGTTGCCCCCAAATTCCATGCTTGCTCGATAGAGGCAAACATTATCTGGTCGAATTGATTGGGGTAAGTGAGCAGTTCGTTGTGGTTAATCTTGAGAATGAAGGGGATTTTGTGGGCATACTTGCGAGAAACCATGCCCAAAACGCCCAGCGTGGTAGCAACGGCATTGCAACCGGCAGCGATCGCGAGTTTGACGATATTCTCAGGATCGAAATACATCGGGTTGGGTGCAAAAGAAGCACCCGCTGAGTGTTCGATGCCTTGGTCTACTGGCAGGATGGAAAGATATCCAGTATTGGCTAAACGCCCGGTTGAATAGAGTTGCTGGAGACTCCGCAGCACTTGCGGGTTGCGATCGCTAGCAGCAAAAATTCGGTCTACGAAATCAGGCCCTGGCAGATGCAGTAAATCTTTAGAAATCTTCGCTTTGTGAGTCAGAAGGTCTTCTGCTTCTTGACCAAGATTCGACTCTAGAAAACTGGGCATAGATAGCGTAGTAGTCATAGCCGTTTTCCTAAAAACTTGAGTTTTGGTGGGCAGTACTGATGCAGGGAAGAGGGGTAATCAATCAAAAGTTTTGTTAGAGTAGCGCGTGTTTAATTCTGAGTTTTGAGTTTAAAATGCTTTATTCAAAACTCATCACTCCAATTCCAATTACCACCCGTCTTTAATCAACGAGAGAACTATCCTTAAAAGCTAGCGTACCGCTTCAAGTTTCAACTTGCTCTTTTGGTGGAAATCCGTGCTGTTCTCTACCCGGTGGCCCGTCGTACTTCTTTGATGTTTTGTAAAGTTCAAAGCGCCCATCAGCAGCATAGGGTGCATAACGCGATCGCACGGCTTGCATTTCCTCTGGAGTCATCGGCGTGAAACCCCTGGCAATATTCAAGTTCTGGCGCAGCACTTGTAGCGAGTCAATCCCACTCACTGTCGTCGCCACGGGAAGACTCATGGCATAGCGTAACGCTTCTTGAACGGTGACAACGCCTGCTTTAATCGGTTCGCCCTCACCGCCGAGACTTTTCATGCCAATGGCGGCAATCCCGCGCTTGTTGAGTTCTGGGAGAACTTGTTTCTCAAAGCTGCGAAAGCTGGCGTCAAAACAATTTAGCGGCAGTTGCACCGTATCAAAGGGGTAATCATAGGAAAGCATTTTCAAGTGAATTGCCGGATCTTTGTGACCTGTGAAGCCAACAAACCGAACTTTACCCTGCTGCTTGGCTTCATCTAAAGCCTCGATAACACCCCCTTTGGCGAAATGCCTTTCCGGGTCGTTGTCGTAAACAACTTCGTGAACTTGCCATAAGTCGATATAATCCGTCTTCAGACGCCGCAAAGATTGCTCTAGTTGCTGCATGGCGACTTTGCGATCGCGTCCGTGGGTACAAACTTTGGTCATCACAAAAGCTTTATCCCGCCGCCCTTGCAGCGCCTTCCCCAGCCGTTGTTCGCTGACACCTTCGTTATATTCCCAGGCGTTGTCCATAAAGGTGACACCCGCATCCAGCGCTTCTTGAACAATCCGAATCGCTTCGGGTTCGTTCGGAACTCCCAAGTGAAAGCCACCGAGTGTCAGCGCGGAAACTTCTACGCCAGTGCGTCCGAGTTTTCGGCGGGGAATCTCGCCTGCTTTGATGGGCATCCCCTGGGAAGTTGGCGATAGATTCGTTTCAGCATTGACTTGTTGGTGGGGGTGTAGCAAAATCCGATCGGCGATCGCGACTCCAGCTCCCAAAACGCCGAGTCGTTGCAGAAACTGCCTGCGCTTCCAGTTCAGAATTTCTTGGCGACGATTCTGGGCTGCGGTATCATCATGTGCATCTGGCATGAACTGACCCTGCTGATTTCTTTTATTTCTTCCTAGAATTAATATTTTTGTTAGTGTATTTCACCCGTCTCTAGATAGGTTATTCACTTCTCTTAAAAATCCAATTTATTAAGGCTTAACCTTTTTTTCAGGTGATTCCTAACAAATATGCTTTTCCAATGCACCGCCGCACTCGTCACTTTAGCAACCGTTGACCTTGAAGTTCTAGTGCTTTTCTATACCAATCTGCTCAACCAAAACCCAAATCCCTACATCCCGAATATTTACGCTGAATTTCAGTTGCCTGGATTTCGCTTAGGAATTTTCAGACCTAAAGAAACGCACTTATCAGAGTTTGAATCAGCTAAAAGTGGAATGAGCTTGTGTTTAGAAGTGACTGACTTAGAAGGGGCAATTTCTCACCTAACTGGCCTCGGATACCCACCCCCAGGAGAAATTTTTATCGCTTCTCATGGCAGAGAAATCTATGCTTACGATCCTATAGGAAATCGGTTAATTCTTCACCAAGCATTTGCTATTTGTTAGAATCTTCACTTAGCTTTGAGGAAAAAGCATCGCTTGAAGATTTTAAATTTGCATGACTTAAAATTATCAAATAGTGGGCGAACTTAGATTTTTAAATCTAAATTTGAAACACGATTACTTGAGGTAAACGGCTAAGTCAGAAAAGCTACAAAAACTATAGATTAGTAACAGGATGGCGAGAATCTGCATCACGCGCAAATGGGGCGAGGGCATGAGAGTTTCGCGTACCCACATTGACATCGCAGCTCCAATGGCATAGCTTGAACTTAAAAGCAGATAAGGCCAGTCTTTGGTAATTTCCCAGCTCATCAGTAAGCCGATAGCTAACCCGGTCATCAGCAACTCAACGAACCAAGGTGGATTGTACTGGCTAGAAAAAACTAAAGTGCGCCACCAAAATTGTATAGGTCTCATCGATCGGTTGTTATTTTTTAAAAGAGCCATTAACGATTAACTAACGGTTAATCGTTAATAAAAAAATCAATCTAGGACTACTAGTTAAGATAATCAAAATTAAACAGTTTGGCTATCTGCTTAGAGGTGCATCTGGAGGAGTTCCAGGGAAAATCTGCTGATTGTGCTGTTGTAAGTCAGCGATCACTTCTTGTGTCTCAACTTGGGGAAATGCCTCATAGAAGCGACTGACACTGAGGAAAGGATCGGGTGTTTGGAGAATAATCACGCGATCGCTCCAAGATAATAGCCAATCGCCTAATCCTATCGGTGCCACCGGACTACAAACCCAAACCGCAGCAGGTTCTTGGGCTTTCAAAGCGTAAGCGGCGGCTGCCATTGTCATGCCGGTAGCAATGCCATCGTCAATCAAAATAGCGATCGCACCGCGAGGATTCACGGATAAGCAGCTAGGAGAAAGCTGACTGTAGAGCGCCGCAGCTTTTTCTTGGGCTTGGTGCAACGCCGCTTCCCGTAGCTGATTATTTTCGGGATCTTTCCGCGATCGCTTTGCCTGGTACCAGATAACGTGCCCATCTGACGTGACGGCACCAATCGCCAGTTCTGGATTTTCAGGACGGGTAATTTTTTTAGCGACAACGATATCCACCGGGCAACCCAGACAGCGTGCTACCGGCACAGCCACCGGAATACCGCCGCGAGGCAGTGCATAAACGATAGGCTGAACGCTCAAACCTTGAGCCTGGAGCTGCTTAATCTCTGCCAGAATAGGCTGAGCTAGCTGCTCGCCAGCAGTAATGCGATCGCGGAAAATTGGGGCTGATGACATGGCACCCTCCAGAAGTTGGCAGTGCGCTCGCCTCTATAATGGCTGATTTTCGCCAGATAAGGCAGAAATCGAGAGTCCATCCAAAGTATGAACTATCAAAGGGCAAGTGTGAACCCACTTTCAGCCTAAGAGTAACCGGAAGCCCAGAGAACCTAAGCCTCACGCTGACCTAAGTCGGAAGAGTGAGCTTCCGGCTTAGGTCAGCGGAGTGTCAATATTGTTAGGATTATTTCGGAAAAACCATAGACTATCCGCCAAATTCATGCCAAGCGAAGACCAACTCAGCCTTTTTGACACCTCAGGGATTAGCGAATCTACCACAGCCCAGCCTCAAGCACTAGAACTGATTCCGACAAGTGCCAAAATTCCTATTCCTGCTGGCACCTATCAAACAATGGCTCAGATGGCTGAGCATTGCAACCAATGCTATCGCTGTCAATTGGGCGAAACCCGCACAAACGCTGTAGTTGGACGCGGCAATCTCCAGGCACCCATCATGATTGTGGGGGAAGCGCCCGGTCAAAATGAAGACGAACAAGGCAAACCATTTGTCGGTAAATCGGGTCAGTTGCTAGATAAAATACTCGCGTCGGTGCAGCTAGATACCGAACAGGACGTCTACATTGCCAATATTAATAAGTGCCGTCCCCCCGCCAATCGGGTTCCCACCCCCGATGAAATCGCTGCTTGCAAACCGTATCTGTTAGAACAGATCCGCATGGTAGACCCGAAAATTATCCTATTGACGGGCGCTACAGCAGTGAAAGGATTGACTGGCGATAAAAGAGGCATTACTAAGATTCGCGGCACTTGGATCGAGTGGGAAGGACGCCTATGTATGCCGATTCTCCATCCAGCCTACCTGCTGCGGAATCCTGCCCGTGAAGCGGGCAGCCCCAAATGGTTAATGTGGCAGGATATTCAAGCGGTGCGGGCAAAGTTGGATGAAATCCGCAGTTCTCCAGGCTAATGTTGTCGGTTTACACGAGTCCTTCCTGTTCTAGGGTTTCAATCAGCTGAAGACCTCTGGGATCGCCGACTCTCAAAAGCGCAGCTTTTGCATCTTCTCGGACACCCATCTCTTCATCTTCTGCAAATGCCTCAATTAATCCATCAATGGCACCCGCGTAGACGGCATTAGAAGGCATTTCGCGGCAGAGTTGTCCTAACGACCAAGCACAGTTGCTACGGACGGCGGCGATCGGGTCTTGCCTTAGAGCTTCAATCAGGGGTGGAATTGATGCCACAATGGCTTCGTAGCCCAGTTCAGCCATTTGAGCTAACCCACTGGCTGCCCACAGACGCACGGCAGAAATATCGGTTTTTAAGGCGTCGGTGAGAGGTTCTAACGAGCGGCGATCGCGGCAGTTTCCCAAAGCCCAAACAACACCTTTGCGGACGTAGCCATTCCAATCGTTGTTGAGCTGGGTAATCAACGGCACTACGGCTGTAGAACTAGGATTGCGCCCCAGCCCATAAGCAGCACTCACCCGTAGCAACGGGCAGGGGTCACTCAGCAAGTGAATTAAATGAGGAATCGCTCGTTCATCCTGGAGTTCGCAGAAAGCTCGTGCTGCTAGCATCCGTTGCTGCGTTCCAGGAGCCGTTAACAGTGCCAGCATCGCATCTGGATCTGGTTGAGGCTGGCTCTCTGCGTCGGCATCAAGCGGCTCTATTTGATCCAGAGGGCTTTCTAGCTCTATCTCTGGATCGAGTAAGCTCAAATCGTCATCGTCGTCATACATATTTGAATAAAGTACCACTACCGCTCCCATTCCTCTAGTCTCTACTGGCAATGCCTGCTTGAGAGAGGCACGAAAGTTAAGAAAACTAACATTATGAGTTGCTAGACCCGATCAAAAAGTTGAATTTGGTATAGTACACGACACCAAGAGCCTTCTATTGTGATCCTTGATAACAGGGGGAGTAATGTGACAGACCACCTAGAGCCATATCGCCGGATGGTTCGTTCCATTCGATTCGTTCCCGCCTTGGGACCTACCCACCAATCTCAGCAGCCGGTGATGCCATTGCCGCAGGTCAATTTATCACCGTCAGTGCCATCTACCCCTCAACCTGCCCCTCAACCTGCCCTCGATCCGTCCGAACACGTTAGCGGCTTGGTGCGAGAGGCAGTCTCGAAACCGACGGTGCTTCCCGTGACCTATGCGATCGCGGAAAATCTCGGCGATCGCATCAGCCGACTGACTGCTGCCAAACCAACGCGATCGCAACCGCCGGAAATTATAGCATTCAAAATTCCCCAGCCTGACCCCAACTGGAAGCCTGCCCCTCCAGTACCTGGTTGGGAGCAGCCAGTAGACGCGAGTTCTACGGCTCCCTCAGATGTCGCGGCACCGGAAGTTGAGTCACCATCCAGCTCAGTGCCAGGGACAGAAGCCCAAACTCCAGTCTCGGCACCGGAAGTAGAGTCATCACCCAGTTCAGTGCCAGAGACGGAAGCAGCACCCATTCCCGAACCCGTCAAGGAGACGCCCAGCGCCCTTCCAGAAGCAATATCTGAAACTCCAACGGCGGCACCGGAAGTGTCAGTTCAACCGACTGAGGAGACGACTGCTGCTGAGGCTGAGTCGCCAGAGGCGATCGCACCGATAGAGGAACCAGAAGATACCCAAAAACCCTCTTTATTAGACAGGGCGGCGGCGGCACTTCAGGCGGTGGTATCTGTTTTCGACAAGCCAGATGCCGACCAAAAAGAGCCTGCTGTAGAACCAGCACCTCCAGTCGAAGCCGAAATATCAGCGGCTACATCCGTTCCAGTCGAAGAGATCCCCAGCGAATCGGAAGTCGAAACTGAAACACCAACAGCCGAAGCTCCAGTGTCAGTTCAACCAGGCGAGGAGACGGCTGCTGAGTCTTCGGAGGAAGCGATCGCTCCCAATGATGAACCAGACGCCCCTCAACCAACTTTATTAGATAGAGCTGCATCAGCGCTTGAGGCAGTGGTATCTGTTTTCAATCAGCAACCAGAAGCAGACGACCAGAACGAACCCGCGGTAGAATCAGCACCCGCAGCCGTCCCAGAAGCCCAAGCAATAGAAACACCTCAGATTAACTGTCCAAAATGCGGCGCTACTGAGGTTCGGAAAAATGGGCACTATAAAAACAAGCAAAGATATGTTTGTAAAGACTGTGGGAAACAGTTTGTTGCCGCTGATGCTGGTGAAGAAGCCGAGCCACAAACGCAGACAAAGCCTGCTGTAACATCTGAAGCTCAGGCATTGCCAAAGACGCACAGCATTCCTGCCGTACCGGAAAAAACTTCTAAGGGCAAAGGGAAGAAACAGGCAAAAGGTTTTGGACGACCCAAAACAAAATAGCTTGCTTGGTCTTCCTTATGGCTGCGGTGTCTCAGGAAACAGCGGTTTCAGCATCCACAAAGACTGGGTTTGGTAGCCGAGGCTGCGGTAAAGATTCAACGCGGGTTGATTGGTTTGAAAAACTTGCAGACCCATTTGGCGATCGCCTCTTGCCCGCGCCCAGTCTTCGGCATGATTGACCAAAGCTTTTCCTATGCCACGTCGGCGGTGTTCTGGCAAGACATAGAGTAAAAAAATGTGGGCATGGCGATCGCCTGTCACCTGATCCACGGCATTTCCCAACCAAAGACAAGCTACTTGGGAAGGATGATGAACGGATGAGCCAGGAATTGAAGAATCTGTTTCTTCCTTTTTTCTTCCTTCTTCCTTTAGTTCGACCCACCACAAAGGCGTTTTTTTAGAAAAGTATTGCTCAACCGTTTCCGCTAGATGAGAAAAATCTTTTTGTTCTGGAAAAAGCTCCTGGTAAGTCAGCTGCATGAATTTCACGAGACTTGCTCGATTCAGACTCGATCCTTCGCGCAGCTGATACCCCGGCAATAACAGACAAGGCATTTTAGACTATCGATTTTAGATTGGAGATCAATCCTAAATCCATCATTTCTAAGCCAAAATCAGATGTCGGTGCCTGAGCGTGTTCCCCAGGAGGATTGACTTCCTCAATAGGTGCGGGTGCTGCCATGTCAGAGGGTAAAAAGATGCGGGCGCTAACTGCCACCAGCGCCACAAAAAAGATCAACACCACGATCAATGGAACAATGTACTGACGAAAGATAGCCATAGAGAAAGACTTTTCTAAGAATTGTGTTTAAGATTTGTTAAGCTCTCTGTTTCTATCCTACAACTGTTGAGAGTCATCGTCTTCATCATCTAGTACCTCTCTAGGCATTTCTGGCACGGAACGCGGATTCCAGGGAGCAAAAATAGGCAGCAGCAGTAATCCAGGCAAGGCAGCGGCGATGCTAATTAGGAAAAAGGAAGGCCAACCAGTGGCTTCTGCGATTCGACCCGCTGGGGCAACTAAAATATCGCGGCTGACTGCCATCAAGCTGGAGAGTAACGCATACTGTGTTGCCGAGAAGCGCTGGTTACAAAGACTCATCAAAAAGGCTACAAAAGCGGCATTTCCGAGTCCAGCACAAAAGTTTTCAATATTAATAGTCAGTACAAGTAACTGATAGTTTTTCCCGACTTGTGCCAGGAGAAAATAAGCAAAATTACTCACTGCTTGCAAAGCACCAAATACCCAAAGTGAGCGATTAATACCGATTTTGCTAAGAATTGCACCGCCTGAAAGAGCGCCAACAATGCTTGCCAATAATCCCATGCCGCCCTGAATTGCACCAACTTCTGCGGAAGAGAAGTTTAAGCCGGTCTTTTCCAACAAAAAGGGCGTGGACATATTATTAACAAGCGCGTCACCCAGTTTGTAGAGAACAATGAAAACTAGAATCAAAAATCCTTGGCTCTGACCATTGCGTTGAAAGAATTCAATAAATGGCAAAGACACCGCTTCTGATAAGGAATCGGGTGGGCGATCGCGCTGTATGGGTTCCGGTGCCCAAATTGAACTCACGAACCCAATTGCCATCAACAGCGACATCAACAAGTAAACTGTAGGCCAAGACAATTTTTCCGCTAAAATCAGCGCCAAACCACCCGTAATCAGCAAGGCAACGCGATATCCTAAAACAAAAATCGCTGCCCCGGCTCCCATTTCCCGTTCTTCAAGGACATCCGTGCGATAGGCGTCAACGGCGATGTCTTGAGTCGCGCTGAAAAAGGCAATCAGTAAAGCATTGACGGCTAACAGTTGCAAAGCTTGGGAGGGCTTTTGGAGCGCCATTGCTGCGATCGCTAACAACAATGCCGCTTGCGTCAGAACTAGCCAGCCACGACGACGCCCCAGAAACGGCGGCACAAAGCGGTCGAGTAAGGGCGACCAAATAAACTTGAGCGAGTAGGGCAAACCTACCAAGCTGAACAACCCAATCGCGCTTAAATTCACGTTCTCGACTGTCATCCAGGCTTGCAACGTCTTACTCGTCAAGAACAAGGGCAAACCTGACGCAAAGCCCAGAAACAAAAGAGCCGCCATCTTGCGGCTTTGAAAAACTTGAAAAAAAGATTGGGTTGCTTTCACGACTGACAAAGGCTCCTTACGAACTTTGAGTCATTAGTTTGCTGTCCTTGCTAGTGGGTAATCGGTAATCGGTAATGCCTTGTATGAATTACTAATTACCAATTACCGTTTCTCCAATTCCTAATGACTCAGGAGAATGGCTCTTTTGGTCTTGAGATATCATCCCATAGAGAGAAACCTTTTCCCGGAGACTTTGATAAGAGGAACGCGAAGAATGCTATCGCCTTCGAGATCCCGATTTCATGGAAGCAAATTCATAGCCGCGCCAGACGCCGACCAACACACCTTGCACCTCCACTTGGTTCGCCTTTACTTTAATGGGGTCGTATTTGGTATTGGCTGGTTTGAGCGTAATTTGCTCTCCCTGCCGGTGATAGCGTTTCAAAGTCGTTCCGTGTCCTTCGACTCGTGCTGCCACAATCGTGCCATTTTTCACGCGATCCGGTTCGGGTACGGGTCGCATGATGACCATATCGCCTTCAGCAATTTGGTCATCAATCATGCTGTCTCCGACCACCCGAAGGGCATAATAATCCGGCTGACGAAACAGGGCAGCCAAATCCAGCTGTTCGACCGTATCGGTGAAAGGTTCGACAAGACCACCGGCAGCGATCGCTCCTAAAACCGGCACTCCACCCGCACCAGAGCGCACAATCCTAATCGTGCGGGCTTTTCCTTCCGTCCAGTCAATGTAGCCTTTCGCACGCAAGTGTTCCAAGCGGCTCTGAACCGGCGCAGGCGACTTCAGTTCCATTGCCCGCATCATCTGCCGAATTGAAGGCGCGTGTTGATATTGACTGATATATTCCACCAGCCAATTATAAAGTTGCTGCTGAGCATCAGTTAGGGGTTCCATAAAACAATAGGGGAATACTAATCTACGTCCTATAGAACATTCGTACTACTAAAATCCACGTCTGTCCAGTGGTTAATGGCTAATGTTTTTTAAACAATTAGCCATTTGCCATTCGCGATTAGGGATTAGCAAATTATCAATCTGCTCCCAAAAGACTCACCAACAAAGCCTTCTGCGCGTGCATTCGGTTTTCTGCCTGATCCCAAACCCGCGACTGAGAACCTTCGATAACAGCATCGGTAATTTCTTCCTCTCGATGAGCAGGTAAACAATGCAGCACAATTGCATCAGGATCGGCAATACTCAACAGCTGCTCATTCACTTGGTAAGGTTGAAAAATTGGAATTCTGGCATCTGCTTGTTCCTCTTGACCCATACTTGCCCAAACGTCGGTATAAAGCACATGGGCACCTTTGGCGGCAGCTTCAGGGTCGTTAGTAATTGTTACCTCAGAGTTAGTCTGTGCAATCTTTTTCGCTTGCTCGACAATTGCCGCATCGGGTTGATACTCCGTAGGTGTAGCAATTCTCACATTCATCCCCATCAACGCGCAGCCCAAAAGCAGGGAGTTTGCCATATTATTACCATCTCCCAGATAAGTCAAAGTTAGCCCATCTAGCGTTCCAAAGCATTCTTGAACAGTTAATAAATCAGCTAAAACCTGACAGGGATGTTCTAAATCCGACAGCGCATTGATAATCGGAATCTTGGCATAGTTCGCAAAAGTTTGCAGATCCTCCTGCTCAAATGTCCGAATCGCTAAGATGTCTAGATAGCGATCCAACACTCGTGCTGTATCGGCTAACGGTTCTCCCCGGCTCACCTGGGTAACATTAGGATTAAGGTCTATCACCTGACCGCCTAGTTGGTACATTGCCACTGAAAAGCTGACGCGAGTCCGTGTAGACGCTTTATAAAACAACAGCCCTAACACCTTATTGCAGCGCAAATTTAGCTGATGCGTCTTCAGCTGAGCTGCCAAATCCAAAAGTTCTTTCATTTCCTCAGCACTGAGGTCTGCCAGACTTAGGAGATCTCGTCCTTTCAATGCTTCCATTTTTATCCCCGATGAGTGAAGTAAAATGCGTTCCCGCAGCGTGAGTCTTAACGGAGCGCGTCGTTTAGACTCTACTTGGCTCTTGTTATACCGTTTTAAAACCCTACCAGATTTTTATCAACTTAGCTGTGGCAGAGAATTGTAAGGACAAGTTCATGAGTAACCAGAAGTGTTTCCAGGTACATCCAGGGTAAAACTTTCGGGATAGCAACCCATTTTTGCAGAATTTAACGGGTTTGAAGGGAAAATGTTTTTTCTGTTCCAGCAGCTTAATAGAGAGTTATTCATCCCAAATTTAGGCTTCTCCAGTCTCTTTCAACCCTAGTCCTCGAAAATATCTTTTCAACCGAGAAATAACCCACTATAAAGTCAAAATAAACCTTAAAAAAGGTATTGATATGGTAAAAGTTCCTTTTGTATCCTTTCAGCAAAAAAAGTAAGCAAAAGCTCAGCCTGTTTCCCCTACCTAGAAAATAGGTTGCAAGAATTAACAAACTGATGTATACCGCTTAGGGGGGTTAGACTTAAAATTTTTAGTATAACTTTAAGCCATTTAAGGATATTTACTAAGATAATCATTGATTCATAAAAATAATTAGAAATCTCACAGAAATATAACTTTTCCAGAATCCCGAATATGAAATTTCCCTTCGCGGTGAAAATAGGGCTGGCTATCTCGCTTCTTTCAGTTGGAGTCACCAGCACTAGCGTTTATTTTTTCTACTCAAAAACAAATCAAATTGTTTTAAACCAGATGTCAGAGCGGCTTAAAGATGTAGGTCGTCAAGGAGCATCTTCGTTAGAGCAAGAAGAAAAACAAACAATTCAGCAGCTTCGTCAGTCTCTTGAAAAAAATTCTCTGCCTGTCAGCGAAAAAATCAGAACCCTAGAACCTGGAGAAATCACGGCTTCTTTACCACCTAAAATTGCTCAAGAATATATAAAATCCCCGGAGTATCAAGCTCTTGTAAAAATTTTGATAAAAATTAGAAATAGCAGCCGGAGAAAAGTATTTCCTGTGAGATTTTTGAGGCAAACCTCGGAAGCAAAAGACAAGATTCCCCTCATTCGCTCAACCTATCTTATTGTCAGCATTCCAGAATCGCCGAGATATCGAATTGTCAAGTTTCTGGCTCATGACGATTCTCAAAAAATACTAGCTCAGAAAGAAAAATTGATTGGGGATTTATACGCAACTGAGCAAAATGAACTACAGCAAGCTTTTGAGGGGGAAGCACAAGCTGGCAAGAAATTTTATACAGATAAAATTGGCACTTTTCTCAAAGCAGCCATTCCCATTAAAAACGAAAAAGATAATGTCATTGCTGTTTTAGTTTTAGAGTACGACGGCACCAACGAAATCAACCAAATTCATAAATTACAATACATTTGCATAAGTATTATTAGTATTAGTTTAGTCCTATCGCTGCTCGTCGCATTTTTGCTGGCGCGTTGGTTGGGAAACCCTATCGAAAAATTATTAGAAGGTGCCCAAAAAGTATGCGATCGCAACTTTGACATCTTTATAGATGTTAAAAGCAAAGATGAGTTGGGACTGTTGGCAGATGCCTTTAATTCGATGGTAGCGGAAATACGAGACTATGCCCAAAACCTAGAATCCAAAAATAAAGATTTATTACAAATCAATCAACTAAAAGATGAATTTTTAGCTAATACTTCCCAAGAGCTACAAACTCCTTTAAATGAAATAATCGGTATCACTGACTCTCTTTTAGAGGGAGCTGCTGGACAACTGTCGGAAATTCAAACGCAAAACTTGTTAATGGTTTTGCAAAGCGGTCAACGGCTAGCAAATATGGTTAACGATATTGTTGATTTAGAAAAACTTAAGCATAAAACACTGGGGTTAAAACTCAGACCAGTAGGAATGCAAGAAATTGCCGATGTAGTTTTAACTCTTGCTAAACCTTTCGCAGATATCAAAGGTTTGCGCTTGATTAATCGAATCGAACCTACTGCACCAATGGTATGTGCTGATGAAAATAGAGTCCAACAAATCCTGCATAATTTAGTTAGTAATGCGATTAAATTTACTGATGCAGGTAGTATACAAGTTGTTTCTTCGGTTGCGAGTGATTGCATGAAAATTACGGTTGCCGATACCGGCATGGGCATTCCAATCAATAAAATAAATACCATTTTTGATGCTTTTGAACTTACGGAAGAATCTATTTCTAGACCTTCCGTGGGGACGGGCATCCGCCTTGCAGTTACTAAACAACTAGTGGAATTGCATGGGGGCAAAATTTACGTAGAATCCACTCTAAAAAAAGGTTCGCGGTTTACTTTTACACTACCGCTGGCAGGAAAATCGGACAGTATACAACAAACGCTTCCCAAAGAAGTCAGTTTAAAAGAAGTTGAAATTCAAAACTTTCAGTTTGAAAGGTTACAAGATTACCTACAACCTGCACCCCAAGAAGGAAAATTTAAAATTTTAATTGTAGATGACGATCCGGTTAATCTTCAGATTCTTAACAATTATCTGTGTTTGGAAAATTATACGGTTTATCAAGCGAGGAATGGAATTGCTGCTTTAGAAGCCATTGAGCAAGGTCTAAAGCCTGATTTAATTTTACTTGATGTAATGATGCCAAAAATGTCAGGCTATGAAGTTTGCAAAAAAATTCGCCAAACTTTCCCTGCCAATGAATTACCAATTGTGATTGTGACAGAAGCGCATAGCGTTGCTAATTTGTTAGAAACCTTTGGTTCGGGAGCCAATGATTATCTAACTAAACCTATTTCAAGACACGAATTGATAGCACGAATAGAGACTCATCTTGAGCTTTCCAAAATAAATATTGCTTATGGTCGATTTGTGCCCCGTCAATTTATTAGTTTGCTGGGAGAAGAAAGTATTGTTAATGTAAAGCTAGGCGATCAAGTGCAGAAAGACATGACAATTCTCTTTTCTGACATTCGCAACTTTACGAGCCTTTCAGAGGCGATGTCACCCAAAGAGAATTTTAATTTTATTAATTCCTACTTGAGTCGGGTGAGTCCCGTTATCCGGAATAATAATGGTTTTATAGATAAATATATTGGAGATGCGGTGATGGCGCTTTTTCCGGAAAGCGCTGAAGATGCTTTGCAGGCAGCGATTGAAATGCAAAAACAAGTCTCGCAGTACAATATAGAACGCCGAAGAAGCAATTTACCTCCTATCGCTATCGGCATTGGCATCCATAGCGGTAGTTTGATGCTAGGCACAATTGGAGATGAACAGCGTATGGAAGGGACAGTGATTTCAGATGCAGTGAATCTGGCGTCTCGTCTGGAAGATTTGACCAAAGCCTACGGAGCTTCTATTATTATTAGTGAAAAGACTTTGCTGGGTTTAGAAGATCCCACTCGATATAATTATAGATTTTTGGATAAAGTTCATATTAAAGGTCGTAAAGATTTATCGCCTATTTTTGAAGTTTTTGATGGTGTTATCTTAGAGACTTTAGAGCTAAAGAGCAAAACCAGAAGCTCTTTTGAATGGGGAATTCATCTCTATTACAGCCAAAAATATGCCTCTGCGGAGGAAATTTTCAAGAACGTCTTAGAGCAAAATAATCAAGATAAAGCGGCTAGCCTCTATGTTAAACGTTGCCAGAGATTGCAAAAACAGGGAACCGATGAAAGATGGGACGAAATTGAGTCTTTCGAGGAAGCCTTTTAGGCAAAACAACAGGGAGGGATGTTTAAAGAGTGGGTTGCAAAGGCAACCTACATCGCCGATTACCAATTCTGCGATTAAACGCTTGCTTTTAAGCCTTCCAGGTCTCTGTCTAGGAATGGTTTTACCTTCTGTAACGGCTTTGATGCCGAGTCGGGTTTTGGCTGCGGAAAAAATATTTATTTCCTATGGACCGATACAGTTATCCCTTCCGGTTTCGGCACTGGAAGAATATGCCAGGGAAGGCAAAATCAATCAGGATTTAGGGTTTTATGCTCAATTTTTTAAGCCGGAACAGCTAGAGCAGTTACGGAGGATTTTGCAAACTCGTGCGAATGTGAGTCCGGTGGCAGTGGCTCAATTTCTCTACACGCCGCAGGGGGAAATTTTGCTGCGACGAGTCGGCGAAATTATTCAAACAAAAGCATTTCAACCAGGTTTTTATGCAATTCGAGCTGCTTTAATTCAAGCTGCTGCCGATCCCGCAGGGTTGACGCCATTGAATGTACTGCGAAAGTTTCCGACTTACGCAATTCGGATTAATTCGGATCGGGGCTTTGAGATTATTGATGAACTGAGCAACCTGATTGGGAAAACGCAAGGAGCGATCGCTGCTGTTGAACAGGAAGCTTTGGCTGAAATCTCAGCTCAGTCATCCACTCAGCTGCCCTTTCAAGCGTCACAAATGGCAACACCGTCTAATATTCCCGCAGGGCGGGATTTACAGCAACCAGGGCCGCTAAGCTGGGAAATGCAAACCCTGACGCTCAATGACCTCAGCCGCAGCCGTACCTTCCCAGTCGATGTTTATCTGCCGCAGTTGAGCGGACGAGCCGCACCTGTGATTGTAATTTCTCATGGGCTGGGAAGCGATCGCTTGTCCTATGCCTACCTGGCAAGACACCTAGCCTCTCATGGATTTGCAGTGGCTCTGCCAGAGCATCCAGGCAGTAATTCCCAGCAGTTGCAGGCTCTAATTAGCGGTCTGACGAGCGATGCGGCTCCTCCCAGCGAAGCGGTTGACCGTCCTCTGGATATGAAGTATTTGCTAGATCAACTAGCAGCTACTTATAGAGGACGACTGGATATGCAAAACGTCGGCGTCCTTGGTCAATCGTTTGGCGGCTACACAGCGTTGGCGCTGGCGGGTGCAGAAATTAATTTTGAGAACCTGGAAAAAGATTGCACTGCTATCAATAGTTCGTTGAATCTGTCGCTGTTGCTCCAATGTCGGGCGTTGCTGTTGCCGCAAATTGATTATCAGTTGGGGGATGACCGAATTAAGGCAGCGATCGCGATCAATCCAGTTGATAGTAGTATTTTCGGAAAAACTGAGATGAGCGGCATCAAAGTTCCGATAATGTTATTTGCCAGCAGTAACGATACCGCCGCACCTGCTTTATCAGAACAAATTAAACCCTTCACCTGGCTGACAACTCCCAACAAATATCTGGTTTTAATGAAAAAGGCAACGCATTTTTCCACTTTGGGAGAAGCGTTTGAAGGCACTGGCGTAGTTAAAATCCCGCCGCAAGTTGCCGGGCCAAATCCCGTGACTGCTTTTGGATATGTGAAAGCCTTGAGCCTAGCTTTTTTTAAAACCTATGTTTCTAACGAGCCAGAATATCAAGGCTACCTGAATGCTTCTTACGCTCAATATATCAGTCGAGATGAGATTCCTTTAGTTTTGAT
>NZ_JACJOQ010000497.1:0-9466 GCF_014695635.1 Coleofasciculus sp. FACHB-712
AATAGGCTGCTAGAACACTTGGTTTTCGCTTTAGCTGAGGAACTGAACCTCAATCTCAGAAGCGCTGGATCTCTCACTTGTAAGCGTCCAGACCTTCAGCGGGGTGTTGAACCAGATTCTTGCTTTTATATTCAAAATGAACCGCTGATCAGACAGAAAAGGGATATTGATTTAACGATTGACCCACCTCCTGACTTAGCAGTGGAGGTGGACTATACCAGCGCTTCTATTGACCGACTTTCAATTTATCTCGCTTTGGGTGTTCCGGAAGTTTGGCGTTCTGACGAACCTGTGATGCAAATTTATCAATTGCGAGACGGAGTGTATGTTCCTTGCACTGTCTCTCCTACTTTTGCAAATCTACCCTTAACAACAGAAATTCCAGGGTTTCTGGAAGAAAGTCTAAGAATTAGGGAAATCCCCATGATTCGGTCTTTTCGCGCTTGGGTAAGGCAGCAAATAGAGCATCGTGACGACAATTGTTGAGGAGAATTGAGGACGCGATCGCTCGAAAGATTTATTATATTCAAAGTTTAATTATCCGGAGCTAATGTCTTATGCCTAACGTTGAGGAAGACGAAATCCGAGAGAATCGCATTGCCATGGAAATAATCGTCGATGCCTATGACGAAGAAGAACAGGCGATGGGATGGTACTACTACCTTAACGATAATCTCAACTTCCCCTTTAAAGCTAAGTGGGTGAGAAAGGGAGGCAAATCATCCTCAACTGAAGGCAAAGAAGTTGAGGTAGTGGAAATGTCATCAGAAGATGAATGCTTGCACGATATGTTTGTGGAAGTGCTTTACAAAGATGCTACAGGTGAAGATACGTTCTCGGCTCGTTTATCAGAAATAGAACCGATTGATGCTGATAGCGAAACCTTGGAAGCAATCGCAGACTGGCACTATTGGCTTGACAGAGGATACGAGTTTTAAAGGAGTCGTTTTAATGGCAGTTTATCAAGTCCGGCTGGTAAATCCAGCGATCGCGCTTGACCGTACCATCTCCGTGCCAGACGATCAGTATATTCTAGATATGGCTGAAGATGCGGGCATTCGATTACCTTCTGGGTGTAAGCAAGGGGAATGTTCGGCTTGTATCGCCAAGTTGGTGAGTGGTGAAGTAGACCAAAGCGAACAAAAGTTTCTACGTCCAAAAGAACTAGAGGCTGGATACACAGTTACCTGTGTGGCTTATCCGCTGTCGAATTGCACTTTAGAAACCCACCAAGAACAAGTGTTATATAAATCGGCTCTTTACTTTCAGCCAGATACTGCTAAATCTGAATAATTTTTGTGCGAATGCTTGCAATATTTCGGACTTAGCAATCAGTCAGTTTTAACTAAAGATACAGATGGTTTTGTTGCCATGTTTTTAGGTGGCAATTTGGTTGAGCTTGCCGCTACAAAAGTATTTACAGGGAAGATTATTGAGTGCGATCGCGTGACGTATATGAAAAAGCCGAAAAATAAAATTTTTTTAAAAAAGAATACATTGTTTTGAAGAAATGAAGAGTGAAATAGCCAGTACGGAGGATAAAAATGAGCCGGTTACTCTACGAAAATTCAGTCTCTTATAAAGGATATCTGATCATCCCATTTGTTTTTGGAATGGCGGATGGTCAAAATATTTATTCCTATACTTTACTTTCTGAATTAGGGCATAAAGGTAAATTTCATAAATTGGAAAATCCGGCTGGTATTTATTCAAGTTGCATTGAGACGATTATTGAGGCTGCCAAAGAACATCTAGAGGAGAATTCAGATGTTTTTAGCCAAAACGATTATTTTAAAAATAGATACATTTATCAAGATAATTTGATTATTGTTTATCAATTAGCAAGTAAATATTTTTACGATCATTATAAATCTGATAACTTAAATAATGTTGCCGCGCCAAAAATATTTGGAACTGAACAAGAGTGCATTACCTGGATAAAAGAGGGACTAGATAAGTCACAGATTAATCAACAAGTTTAAATTTTACGAGCATAGAAGTAAGGTGGGCATTGTCCACCTTACTCAACGTTCTTTTTGGTACTATTTTGAATGAGAACGCGCTTGTTTCACCATTGCAATGAGCGTATGGTGAGCATCTTCGGCATCTTTGAGAATATGATCGAAGTGAATGCGTATCGGCACATCCGAACCTTTGACTTGTGCCATGAGATTCATGCCTTCTGGATCTACTGAAACCATTTCTGCCTTTGCAGCATCGGGAGAATTGCCATAAGTTTGGGCGTAAAGAACGACAGCATCAGCATGATCGTCGTTCATGTGAGCGCAAATGCGATCGCTTATTTCAGACGTTATTGCATCGGACATTAGATAGCATCCTCTGACGTAATTAATTAAGAATGTTTAGCGACAAAATTGGTAACTACATTGACAAATTCAACCGTTGACTCATAGGGTAGAACATTACGACCTAACATTTTGATACCCTCAGCGTTGGGTAAAGACTTCTGATAGTCAGCCAAGCGTTCATCGGGAGTTTCACCTTTGCCAGCTTGACTAATGCTGGATGCCGTGTCGCCGACGACTACTAGAGTGGGTTGAGAGATAGATGCGATCGCGTCTCGATAATCTTGCCGCCAAAACCCTGCTAGGAAGGAAAAAACAGCATGGCGAGTCTTTGGATCTGTCGCACCTTTCTCCAAAGTTTGCAGCCACTCCCGATCGACTGAATCAGCCTTTTCAAAGAGTTGTTTAGTTGAGAAAGAACGTAGGAACTGTTCGCGCCGCGCATAGCGATAAAAGGCACTCCCAAAAGGAGAGTCTAACAGATTCCAGGTAAGTTTTTGCCGCCAATTTGCTCTAGGTTTAGCAAGCAATGTCAAAGCGGGAGGGCCAGCCAGCACCAAGCCTCGAATAAAATTAGAATTCGTTTCTAGACGAACTAACTCAATTGCTACCGGCAGCAAAGCCCCTTGTACCACTACAATCACAGGTTTTTTGACTACAGTCTGCAAAAAATGTTGCAATTGCTGTGCCCAATCAAGAGGACTATAAGCCACATGAGGCATATCGCTCTCACCACATCCCAGTAAGTCTGGATTATAAATTGGATTCCGGCGACCCGCTTCATACCATTCTCGACAGAATCGCTGCCAAAACTTTCGGGATAATCCTACACCAATGGGATGAATTAATAGGAGGGGAGTCCCCTCATTTGTATTTGGATTAATTGCGGTATGAACTTCGTAGGCGCAGCGATAATTTTTCCAAGTGTAAAACTGCGTAGGAGTTACAGTTTCAGTTGCAGAAATTTGTAGATTTTGAGTTGAAGACAAGGGTTGCATAATTATCCAGAAAGCAATTAGGGTTAGGAGCATCCCAATCAGAGTAAAAACTCCTGATGGCTAAAATCGCGGATATACAAACGAAGCCTGATGAAAGCAGGTTTCAGTTTGTAGGCTTGTTTTTAGAAAAATGGGATACACTTTGCTCATTTTTTGGGTTGATGAGCTAAATTTTGAGTTAACTTAACAGTGCCTCCTGGCAAAGCTCAGCTCATCTATCGCTCGTAAGAATAAATATCTCCAGGCTGCTTGAATAGGGTAGATGAACGAGCGGAAAGCAATTGCAGATCGTCCTTATCTAGTTGAAAACTCAACGCTTCTATGTTTTTTTGGATCTGCTGACGATCTTGAGTAAAGCCTGAGATGACAGCCGCAACACCCGGCTGCTGCTTAACCCAGTTTAAAGCTACTTGAGAAATTGTTTTCTCATATTTTTTTGCCACCTGTGCCAACGTGTCTAGCATCTCTAAGACAGGTTGCCAGCCGCCGTGGGCGCGGATCATACTGTTGTAGTAGAAGCCACGGGCATGAGAGCCTTCGCTGGGGGGTGACGAGATGCCCCGGAACTTATCCGACAAGAAGCCGCCTGCTAGAGAACCGTAGGACAACAAAGCAATATTATGCTGGAGGCATAGACTTTGCATTGAGTTTTCTACGCGTCGGTCAATTAAACTGTATTGCACTTGATGAGTGCTAATTGTGGCGTATTGCAAAGCTTTTTCTAACATTGGCGTATTGAAATTAGTAACGCCAAGTTTGCGAATCTTACCTTGTTCTAAAAGTTCTGCGAACACCCTAAAAGTAGAGGCAAAATCTAATTCTGGATTGTGCCAGTGGATTTGTACGCAATCGAGAGTATCGCGCTGCAAATTGCGGAGAGAATTCTCAATTTTGCTGCGAATTTGTGTTGGATTCGGAATATTGTCGAAAAAGACGGCTTTGGTCAAAATGGTGCAGTCGCTTCCTTTGAGCAAGCGACCGAGAACACTTTCGCTGCGTCCGTAGATGTCTGCGGTATCAAAATGAGTAGTACCCAGCGCTAAGTAAATATCCAAAGCACGGGCAATATCGGTTTCTGGAATTCGTTTCCAACTGCGATCGTCGAGTTGCCAGCAGCCGACAATTAAAGAGGATTTTTCTTGACTATTCATGCTTTCCGTCAATATTCCTTGCAATTCATGGCAAAAAGGTGTAATTCTTCGCTAAATGCCCCCTTGACGATTATGCGCTTAAAATCGCTGACAAACCCCTCACGAATCGCCCAATCCCCTCGGCTGCGGTTTCTTTTTGCAGGGCACCATAGGCAACGCGCAGATAACACCCGTCTTCCATGCCAAAGGTTGTACCTGGAATAACCGCGACACCATGTTCGCGGATCAGTCTTTCTACCAAGTCCATTGCAGGTAATTTTGTATGGACTCTCAGCAGAAAATAAAAAGCTCCATCTGCTGGGGGAATGGTGCATAAATGTTGGATGCGATCGCATTCGTTGAGGACAATTTCTCGCACAGAGGCGATCGCTTCTAGCTTTTCCTTGCAGTAGTCTACTCCCGCTTGCAATGCTCCGAATGCGGCATACTGGGAAATAACCGGCGGACAAATCAAAATCGTATCCTGAATCTTCTTGACAGCGATGAGTAGGGGTTCTGGGATGACCATATAGCCGATGCGCCAGGACGCGAAACCGTAAGCTTTAGACAGCGAGAAGAGGGAAATTGTATGGGGGTGGCTGTCTGGAATCGCTGCTGGGGAAAAATGCTGCACGCCGTTGTAAGTAAAATATTCATAAGCTTCATCGCTGATGTGATAGATGCCGCGATCGCGACAAATTTGATTCACTTCGCGTAATGCAGCTTCCGAATACACGGCTCCTGTGGGATTATTAGGTGAAATTGTGACAACTGCCCGCGTTTTTTCGGTAATTGCTTGCCGAACCGCCTCCGGACGTAGTTGATAATTCTCATCCGTTGCGACCAGAATCGGACGACAACCCGCCATCGTAATTGCCATCTCTTGGTTGAAGTAATAAGGCGTTTGGAGAATAATTTCGTCGCCGGGATTCGCGATCGCTAACACCACATTCACGAACGCCATGTTACTGCCAGCCGTGACTACAATGCAGTTCTCAGCATTCATGTCAATCGCGTTCTCAAATTTTAATTTTTGAGCGATCGCCTCCAGCAACGGCGAGATACCTTGCACGGGTTTGTACTTGTGATTCTCTGGATCTGCCAGGAAATGGGACAGTTGCGCGATCGCTTCTGGCGGCGGACTATAATAAGCAACGCCTTGTCCCAAGGAAATCGTTCCCGGACAGCTACGAATCAATTCCCCAACAACGGGAATAATTGGCGACTGCACCGCCTGCATTCGAGAAGATTCGGTAAGCATACAAAACTCATCGTTCAGGGTTTATTGTGCGTATTTCATAATATTTAAAATTTAACAATTACCTTTTTCTTGTTCTCCTTTTCAAAGAAGTTTAGGAATCAAAGGGCAAATTGTACAAGCTTAAATCCCCTAGCCTACTTTAAACGGGAAAGTTGGAAATTTGCATACAGTGAAGCCGAGATTCCCGACTTCTCTAAGAAGTCGGGAATCTAAATCGATGGCCTCTCATAACTCCAATAAGATTGCTATATCGTTTCCGGATGACTCAATTGAAACCCGGCTGCTTTTAGCTTCTGAGTTGACACTCGCGCATTATAAGGTCGAACACTTTTCTGGGATGCATCCCAAGAAACATTGGGTAGATTATGTTGCTTGCACACGCGGTCAAGAAGTTCTCGATAAGTCAAATGTGCATCATCTACTAAATTATAAATCCCTTGGAATTTGTGCTTGCGGGCAAACTCGATAGCAGCAACAATGTCATTTAGGTGAATCCAATTTGTTGGGTCTTCGCCATTTCCTGGGCGAGTTGTACCAACAACTCGACTGAATATTTTGGATAATTCACGACCTGGCCCATGAATTCCCCCTAGACGAAGGATACAAACGCCTAACTTTTCAGTGGAAGCTGAGAGCAATATTTGCTCAGTATCACAGAGAATTCGACCATTTTGGTTAGCAGGTGTAACGGGTGATTCTTCATCCACCCATTCCCCATTTTTATCCCCGTAGACCGCATAACTTCCGGTGTAAATTAGCTGTCGCACCGAAGGAGTTTGTTTCAAGGCTGAGACTAAGCTATGGGCAGTTTTTAAATAAGTTTCTTCGTAAACATCGGCATTTTTTGCTCCAATACTCAGCAATACAGTATCCTGATTTTCCAGCACCGATTGTAGACCTGCCAAATCATCACCTTTTGTAAGGACGACTCGTTGGCCAACTGCTTCTAATTCTGAAATTCGTTCGGGAGAAGTTGTGGTTGCGGTGACAGTAAATCCTAACTCCTGACGCCAATATTGGGCAATTGTCTTACCCACATAACCACAGCCGATGATTGCAACGTTCATGAAAATTTCGATGTAAATAAATCTAAAGGTAAATGACCGTACATCTCGTTAATTCCGTCTTCATTCGCAGACTGGCAGGACACCAAAACTCCACGATGTTCTCCTATGTACGGATTGAGATAACACAAGTTAGTCTTGGGGTTAAATTTAATATAAACAGAGCCATCAATCGGTGCTAAATCTTTATTGACTTCATAACCTAAAGCCATTGCATAGGTTTTTAAAGCTTTAATCCCTTGCTCTGTTGTATCGGCACAAACCCCTAGTATTTGGTTATCAGAAAGCTCACTTACCAAAAGTAGCGCTTGGCGAATTGAATCTTTATCCGGTGCATCTTCACTGGAATCTATCCTTAAGCAGTCGAAAACTTTGAGGATTTTATGTGCTTCTTGAACGGTTAAGTTTGACAAATTCTGGACAGACATAAATTCCTTGACTTACTGGGCTAATTCCCGCTCAATCGCTGCAATCAATTCTGGTGAATCTGGCTTCACACTGCTATTAAATCGATCCACGACTTCACCTTGCTTACTGACTAAGAACTTCTCAAAGTTCCAAGAAACATTTCCCGTAGGCTGTACTGCACTGGTAAGCCGAGCATACAGCGGATGCTGTTCTTGACCTTTGGCATGAACTTTGTCAAACATCTCAAAGCTGATGCCGTAGTTGGTCGTGCAGAAATTCATAATCTCTTCATTGCTACCGGGTTCTTGCGCTCCAAAGTCGTTGCAGGGGAATCCTAGAACGCGCAATCCCTGATCCTGGTACTTTTGGTTTAACTGCTCTAATCCTTTGTACTGAGGCGTGTAGCCGCACTGGGAAGCGACATTCACGATTAAAAGTACCTTTCCGCCGTACTCGGAAAGTTGCTTATCTTCACCGTTGATAGTTTTTACTGCGATATCAGAGACTGTACTGCTCATTAATTTCATTCCTATACACCCTGATTGAGCTGTGTTTTCCCTTATCTGCGGTTAGCGATATTGGATTCTTCTTCGTTAGGGACGGGCGTTTTTTGACGGGCTGGCTTGTAATATTCTTGCCAAATTTCCAGGCTGAGGATACAGGTCATCAACCACACAATCCCTGCTGCATATCCAGCGACGACATCCGTAGGCCAATGGACGCCGAGATAAAGCCGACTCAGACCAATACCCGTAACCAATAGCAGTGTCCCGGTGGCGATCGCTATATGCCATTTACTCAACTGCTTGACCAGTAAATAGCCAAGTGCGCCGTAAACAACCATTGAAATCATCGCATGACCGCTAGGAAAGCTGTATTGACCCACATCAATGACCCGATCCCAAAGCGCCGGACGGGCGCGACCAAATACCACTTTGAGTAAATAGTTTAAGCCAACCGCACCCACTCCAGCGATCGCAAGTGTTATGGCTTGCCCTCGCCGACCGTCTCGGTACAGCCAAATCCCGAAGCCCAAGCAAATGACCAGCAACACCGTGGGTTCTCCCACAAATGTGAATCCCAGCATTAGCCGATCGAGCAGCGGCGCGTGCAGGCTTCTGATAACCACTAGAATTGCCGTATCAATGGCTTGGGTTTCTTTGTCTAAAACTTCGTCAGCAATTTGGGCAAATCCCCACAGCCCTAGGGCAGCAACGAATAGACCCGCTGCTGGAATCGTAAATAACAAGGGCAATATGTGCGATCGCCACCACTGCGGCAACGCGGAGATAACTCGCTTGGCAATTTCGCGCATGATCTGGCGGTTCTAATTTGCTAGAGGCTAGCCCAAGCTTGGGCAACGATGTCGCTAAGCCAGTGTCTTTGTGCCTGATCCAGCAGACTATCTTCTTCTAGCACTTGAGCGGTTAATTCGTCTAAAGACTGCCCCTCTTGACGGGCAATTTGAACGACTCCAGCGATCGCTGCTGCCACTAATTCTTCATCAACGGGCTTTTGCCGTAAGGCGACAATTTCTTGAGGACTGGCTGGGATGGGATAATTCATGGCGTAGGTCATAGTCTATGGGCGGGTTTAAAGGATTCATCGCTCAGGGCTTTCGTCGTGAGCGGTTCCCCGCCCGTCCAACAGTTGCACCCCTGTACATTAAGAAAATGAGAATTGTGTAAAGTTTTTTAATTGATTCTAAGCAATTCGTATCCGGAAGTTTAGCGCACTTTGACCCCGGTTCACTCTGTCTTTCTCAGGAATAGGTTCCCTAATGCAGATCGCCAATATGAGAGAAATACTTTACTTAGAAGTTCCTACCCCGGATATAGCCGCCGTCCGCGCCTGGTTACAACAAGAGTACGATCCAGGAGCAGGGGAGAAAATGCTCACGCCTGACGGTATCAGACTGCAATTTCCCAATCCTGAGAGTCTTAAGAAAACGGATACAACCCAAAATCCCGCAATTCCGCAACCCGAACTCTCAATTTTTATTTGGTCGGTGCAGCGAACCACGTATCTGAAGGTCTTCCGTTGGGCACAGCAGGCTATCCCCGATGAAAGCGAGATCCTGAAACAACTTACCTCCAATCTGAGAAGCCGGTTTCCCCAACAATATCCAGAACCACCGGCGATTGATTTGTCAAAGCAATCTATCTTTGAAGCTTTGGCTCACGATTACCCGGAAACCGTCCGCTTCTTTCAAAAAATGCCGAACGGGGAATATGACCTGAATCGCGTCTATTGGTGGGAGAAACGTTGGCGCGAGAGCGTTCGCAATCCGAAACAGCCA
>NZ_JACJOQ010000498.1:0-3868 GCF_014695635.1 Coleofasciculus sp. FACHB-712
TGGCAATACGGTTTAGTAACGTTGGAACAGTTAGATCAAATCTATGACTGGTTGGAAACTGCATAAGGCTTGATGATTCGGCGAGGAGCAAGAAAGTCATGTCAGAGCAATTGAGGGTAGGTAATATCCCAACCCATCAGCGAAGACCCAAAAAATGTTGTTCATTACAATTTATTGCACTAAAAAGAGTGGGTCAAATATTTGACCCGCTCTTTTTAGTTGTTGGTTTTTAAAATTTAATTTTTCTCTATAATACACCTTTATAAATTGCTGCTTGGCGATGAGTGATCGCCTTTGTTATCATCCTAATTAAACGAAAAACCAAAGTGTGCTGAAAAATTAGCGGAAGGCTTACACCAGTTGGGGGTTAACCCTGATCAAGTGTAGTTGTAGTGAAGGGAACGCGAGGCGGCTTTGTGAAGTGGATGCGATCGCTAAGGGATTTTTTAGTTTTTTATGGGGGTGATTTTTATTAGATGCAACGGACACAATAATAACCAACGTCGAAAACTTCTTTTTTGGAAACATCTTCTTCGTAGTGTGACGCTGCTATGTAATCTGTAAAAAGATAGTGATCGCCTATGAAAGCTTTACATTTTCTACAGGTGTTAGCAAAATATGTTCTCCCTACTGTCTGGCTATATTGTGAGATAACCCGCGCACCTTTTTCATTAGCAAGTTCTCTATCAGATTCAGAAAAGTCGCTAGTAGATATATACCCATCATCTCCATCTATAGCTGCAACTTTCATTAGCTCTGAGCATTTCCAACAGCAAGCATTTATGATTAGCAAATACTTCTTACTCTTATACCTACCACAATCATTACACTTGGGATTTCGACAGAAATTAACCTTGTCTGGCTCTATTAGAGGATTGTTTAGCCGACTAATGTCTTCATCCGTCGTCAAGATGTACTGGATTAATGCAATTTTATTTCGTTCATAATAATCTAAGGTAGATTGTTCAGGGGAGTGACTTACAACTACTTCAATAACTGCAATCACTTTGTTGTCTTTATCCAGCAAAGCAATATCTGGTTTGCATACTCCCAAATTATGCTCAAGCTTAACCTGAACTGCCTTTTTTAGTAAATTGCCAGTATGCGGGTTAGGACAATACTCGCAGTTCCATTTAATATCTAATGGCAGCTTACTTTCTAGATGATGTTGAATTTTTTCACGCAGTAAAATTTTGAAAATGTAATGCAGAGCTGTCTCAGGGGTACAGTTGACGCTTAGAGTTTTATGGGCAAAGTGGGGACGTTTTATCTTGCCTCTGCGGAGAATTAACTCCCGATTACAGTTCGGACAAATGTAAGACTGTCCTTTCTGTGCGTTGACAGCTTTTATCAAATGTCCTTCTTGGGTATATGCAACTGAGTAAAGAATGTTAGACATTTTTATAGGCAAAATATCTCTACTTATGCTAATCAATTATCCATTACTACACGCAAGGCGATCGCTCTCATGCCCCAAACCTCACCAAAACGCGATCGCTCTGTAGCCACCTCACAGCGTGATGCAAAACATCAAGTTTTGGAAACCTTCCAGCCCTAACCAGAGCTTGGTGGTAATATTGTCAATCAAGCTAGGGGTGCCTGGATTCACAGGCTGAGATTACACCCTTAGAACCTGAGTCCGGCTAATACCGGCGGAGGGAAGCTGTTAATTGAGGAATTCAATATGCGGACTGAATGGATCGCTAAGCGGCGTGGACAGAGCAATGTCTCTCAAATGCACTACGCCCGTCAGGGTGTGATTACTGAAGAAATGCAGTATGTAGCACAGCGGGAAAATCTCCCAGTTGAGCTGATTCGGGATGAAGTGGCGCGGGGACGAATGATTATCCCTGCCAATATCAACCACACCAACCTGGAACCGATGGCGATTGGTATCGCCTCGAAGTGTAAAGTGAATGCCAATATCGGCGCTTCTCCCAACTCTTCCAATCTGGATGAAGAAGTCGATAAGCTGAAGCTGGCAGTCAAGTATGGCGCTGATACCGTCATGGACTTGTCCACCGGCGGCGGCAACCTGGATCAGATTCGCACGGCAATTATCAACGCCTCCCCCGTTCCCATTGGCACGGTGCCAGTTTATCAAGCCTTAGAAAGCGTTCACGGCACGATTGAAAACCTCACCGCCGATGACTTTCTCCACATAATTGAGAAGCACGCGCAGCAGGGGGTAGATTATCAAACCATCCACGCCGGGATATTAATTGAGCATTTGCCTTTAGTGCGCGATCGCATTACCGGGATTGTTTCTCGCGGCGGCGGCATTCTCGCACGCTGGATGTTGCATCATCACAAGCAAAATCCGCTTTATACCCACTTCCAAGACATCATCGAAATTTTCAAAAAATACGATGTCTCCTTCAGCCTGGGAGATTCCCTGCGTCCCGGCTGTCAGCACGACGCCTCAGATGCCGCTCAATTAGCCGAACTCAAAACGTTAGGAAAATTGACCCGCAAAGCCTGGGAACATGACGTGCAAGTGATGGTGGAAGGGCCAGGACACGTCCCAATGGATCAAATCGAGTTTAATGTCAAAAAGCAGATGGAGGAGTGTTCGGAAGCGCCCTTCTACGTGCTGGGACCATTGGTAACAGACATTGCTCCCGGTTACGACCACATTACTTCTGCGATTGGCGCAGCAATGGCTGGTTGGTACGGTACGGCGATGCTTTGCTATGTGACACCCAAGGAACACTTGGGACTGCCGGATGCTGAAGACGTGCGGAACGGATTAATTGCCTACAAGATTGCGGCTCATGCTGCTGATATTGCACGGCATCGTCCGGGGGCAAGGGACAGAGATGACGAACTCTCTAAAGCCCGTTACAATTTCGACTGGAACCGCCAGTTTGAATTGTCCCTCGACCCTGAACGCGCCAAAGAATATCACGACGAAACTCTCCCAGCAGATATTTACAAAACTGCTGAATTCTGCTCGATGTGCGGGCCAAAGTTCTGCCCAATGCAGACAAAAGTGGATGCCGATGCTTTGACAGAACTAGAGAAGTTTTTGGCGAAAGAACCAGTAACCCAAAGCTAGTTCTTTTAAACGCAAAGTAACGCAGAGGATAATTACTTTGCGTTACTTTGCGAAAACCTTTGCTTCCTTTGCGTTGAAAAACCTTATCTGAGTTGACGCGATCGCTCTTGAATCTCCGGAATCGAAAATACTGCCTGAAACTTTAGCCCAACTGACTGATAAAACTCCGCTCCCCCCTGCTGCCTGTCTACCAGCGAAATCACCTCATCAACGCTGTATCCGGCATCTCGCAGCCGCTCAACGGCTTTCATGGCAGATTGACCCGTCGTGACAACATCTTCCAAAACGACCACTTTCGTACCTGTAGGGAGAATAGGGCCTTCTATATAAGCTTGTGTGCCGTGTCCCTTTGCTTCTTTACGAATAATTAGCGCCGGTAACGGTCGATTTTCATAAGCAGAAACTACACTCACCGCCGTTACAATCGGATCGGCTCCCAGTGTCAATCCAGCCACTGCCTGGGTATCCATCGGCAACAACGATAATAGAATCCGACCCGTTGCCAAAGCTCCTTGGGGATGCAGTGTGACTGGCTTGCCATTAATGTAGTAAGAACTGCGCTGCCCCGAAGACAGGACAAAATCTCCCTCTTTATAAGCCACATGGCAAAATAAATCTAGCAGTTGCTGGCGTAGCGTTGTGAGATCGGCAGTAGCATAAGAGCCAGTTAAATCAGTCTGGGATTGGATTTCGTGGGTCATCACTAGGAGAGAAAAAGAGTAGACATATTACAATTTGACCAACAATCATCCTAAACTTAAACTGAAGAATAGTATTCAGCCAAAGTTGAGGGACGAGATGGGAATGCGC
>NZ_JACJOQ010000499.1:0-5531 GCF_014695635.1 Coleofasciculus sp. FACHB-712
TGGGACGCATTCCGTCTTTATTACAGGTCTTGCTAGTGAGGAGGTTTCGCAGCACTTGGCAAACTTCATCAATCACCAGATCGCATCCAGCAAACTTTTCCAGATCGATGGCGAACAAAGACTCGACACAAGACCCTAAACGGCAAGTCGGTTGTCCATCTGAAGTGAGGTAATATCCGCCCCCCTTGTCGGCATCAGTTCGCCAGGTGTACCTTAGTCTTCCTGCCAACGACCGACCCAGGAAAATTCGGTGGGTTAAGCTAAGTAAGGATTTGGACTGAGCTGTTATTTGAGAAATTAACTTAGTTTTGCCGCTGCCTTTGGGTGACACAATCGCAATAATTCCAGAGTCGGGAACCTGTAAACCGATGATACTGAGGTCGGGTGCGTTCAGAACTTCATCAGCGATGTAAGTCAGCGATCGCTCTTGTCGCTTCGTCCATTCCCACTCTGGAAGTGGGAGAGCGTTGGAATAAACTTCATCAAAGGCTGCCTGTCCATTGGCAACGATAAAATCGTCAACGCCCTTCTGAAGAGCGCTCCATTTGATGACAAGCACGTTGCAACCAGCATTGGCAAAGAGCTTCCCAGTTTTGGCGATCGCTGAGTTTACTGCTGCAACTGTTTTCGGTTTGGTGTCGTGGTCAAAGCAGAAATAAATGAGTCGCCCCTCGGTAGCGAACAACTGTAGCTCTGGAATCAAGGTGGCTATGGAACCAATCACTCGCCGACCATTCCAGATACCTGGCAAGCCAACCGCTGCATATCCGGCTGATAACAATGACCCGGCTTTTTTAACCCCTTCAGTCAGAACAATTGGGAGATTATTTTTTAACACCCACGCCCAAAAACCTTTATCCTCAGACCTCCTGAGTTGTTTCTGATGGGTCTGAAGCTTCAATTTAAGGGGTCTAGGACGCTTGCACTTGAGAGCCTTTCTTGAACTTTCAAAGCCCTTTGCTGGTGATTGAAAGTGTGGAAATCTTTTCCAGTATTCGGTTTCAAGTCCATATTGCCTAGCAATTCTGAGGCTGATTTTGAAGCTAATTCGTAGGAAAAATGCTCGTGTGGCTTGCCCCGGTGGATGCTCGTATTTAACCAATTTCCCTTTCGCGTTCTTACGCGGCAAGTCTGGCTTTAAGCAGCCCCACTCCTCCATCGGTTGCCAGTTGTTTAAGGGGTCTAACCCATTGCACCACCAGCCACCTGCTTCAATGTGCCCGTAACTTTTCCGCAGCGATCTCCACTGTGCATCGCGATGAACTTTACCGAATGCCTTCTGCGGATCGGGAACGAGAAATCTGTACGCTTCATCCCCACTTAGCGATCGCACGTTCAGCGCGATGAGCGCATCATCGATGGCGCTTGCCCGCCATTCGTCAAAGTGATTGTTTCCATAAGAGTGCGGAAGAGTCATGCCCAAACCCCCGTCCGCGCTTGGATTTTTTCGAGGACTTGAATTGGCGATAGCGATCGCTGCTTCTGTTTTTTAAAATTTGAAAGCTTTGCAAGGATTAGTTCTTTTACGCCCTGTGCGGTAAATTGGGAGAAATATTCTCTTTTCATGGGTTGCCTTTTTCGTGTATTTGGGGGCAGCCCATCTGTTTTTATGACTTCTTATCAGTCGCGGCGACTGAAAACTGCTAGGTTAGTGATTAAGTATTGTGTTTGGGCTGTTGATCCCAAAATTTGATTAAGCGGTCTAAGTGCGCGTAACAGTTCTGTTGTTGTTGCCTAGCAGTGAAGCCGTAAAACCAGATAGGGTTAAGCAGCCTTTTTCTTTTTTGCTAGAGCAGTGTCACTCGCCATCTGCTGTCGCGCTCGTCTCGGTTTCAGGCGATCTATTTTGCGAGTTTTGATATAAGCATTGATAGTGGTAATCGGCTTTCTGGTTAACCCCGTGTCTTTCCACTCCGAGGATGACTGCTCTGAGTACGTGCGTTTGCAGAGTATCTTATGTAAGCCGCCAGCCCTATCTCCAAGCAAAAAACACTCTTGTTCGTGTTCGCAAGAGAGATCGGGTTCGTGTTTGGAAGCAGTGGCAGCCGTTCTTTTAGAAAACGGTTGATGAGTTATTCCGCAGCTTCCAGCAAAGTCGAAGCGATCAAGCCAAAACCTCAAATTATAGGCATCGCATCTGCCTACGAAATCGGGTTCTTTCAGCCTTTCGGGCGGCTCAGTCAGTTGGGTATCAAAGGCTTGCTGTACGAGAACGGCAAAAGTTTGTGGAGAAGCGATCATTTCCGGCTCGTCTGCCGAAAGTGTCACCAAAATAGTGACAAGATCGCTAAAAAAAGCGACAATAAGCATATCAGCTCTTCCTTAAGGGCTTAAAGAACTCTTGGGACGCTTTCCGCCGGCAAGCAAGAAGCGTTTCAGATTAACTTTCCAGCAAACCTCAGTAGCTAACTAGCCACTGGGGTTTCGCTGTTTTCAGAGGACTCAACATAATTGTTGAGCGCTTTACGAATCACTTCCGAGCGTCTTAGGGCTAATCTTTTGGCAACCACCTTGAGTTTTATATCTAAAGATACAGGGAGCCTTTGGGAGATTTGCACCTCATTCTTTTCCATCCCTAAACCTCAGTGGGATACGTTTTCAAACCATATCTTATCACTGAACAGCTTCTAAGAAGCAACCTCTGCAATCACCTAAGAGACAAGGTTTCTATAGCTTCTCTGCCCGTTTGTCTTACAAAGGTTAGCAAGGCTCTCATGTGTTACTTGCGGCAGGTTCGCGGGAAGGCGGGAAGAGTAATTTTATTTACGGAAGAAAGAAGAAAAGCGATTGATTATATAATATTCTCTAAATAATAAAAAATAGTTCCAGTTAGAAATATCCTGATTTCGCAATCAGGTTAGGAAAGGTATTTTTTTAAATTTGCTTGCTTTGCGCGGTAGCGTTTTTTGGCTAAAACCCTGCCAAATTTTATTGAGTTTTGGATAAAACCCATAAGATTCACTTTGCCAATATTGCTGAAACTCTTGTGGGGCAAAGGTTTTGACAAAACAAAAAAAACTCAATTTTTAAGTTTAGTTTTAGAGGAAAACTCAAAAAAGGCATTTTATAAAATAAAAGTCTGATTGTTTATTTCTATTCCCGGTCAAATTAGGCCTTACTTTCGCATCAGGCGCAAAAAATGGCTCTAGCAGTTTTTCTATCCCCAATCACCAAAAGCTTTTCAAATTTGCTAATACCGATTTATCGCAAATATTCTAAACTTAAGCTTAGAATCTACATAGTAAAGGGAGTAATTTCTCCTATCAAACGAATTTTTATCTTGGCTTTTTCTCAAAAAAATCGTAAATATAGTATTTGCAATTAAATTTTAGGGATTTATGATGGGAACAAAAGTAGTATCGGCTCTAGGTAGGCAGAAGCCTTACCAGAAAAGCAGTTGAACGCCATTGGACTCGGTTTTAAGCATCGTCGTAAAATTAATAAATCTTTACATTAGAAAAAGTATTTTTTGCTCAATCGTTGCGCTCGTGCCTCGAAAAGAGTTGTCTTGTTAGCCCAGTAGCGTTCTAGACCTGTGAAAGCCTTCAAGGCGTTCGCCGATGACCTGATACGGCACAATCGTAGAGATTTCCAGAATTCCATTGCGGAAAGGGAGCAGTTGTTTAGGCGATCGCTCGCTGATTGTCAGGACTGCGATATCCGTGAAACTGCTGTTCTAGTTTCTTGAGCCACTCACGATAAGACGTAGCGTTATTCAGAACTTCGTCCCATTTCTCTTGACCATGAGCCACGATGAAATTATCACAGCCCTTCCCCATCTGTAAGTCCCAACTGATAATGCGGACAATCGCTTTGGCAATATTGAGAAGATGACCCAAGAACTTGAATGTGGATTGGACTTCGGCCTTGACCACAATATCAGCGTCAAAGGCTAAGTCAATAGCTCATCCTGAGGTAACGAAAGGTTGTCAGGTCGGTATCAGAGTCCGTTTCTTTTGTTGACATTCCGATCCACCTTGGGCGATCGCTTAAGGTGAGTAAAGTTGCTGTGCAAAGTGCGGCGGTACGCTATAACCCAGAAGCGAGCCTGCCACATCGATTCGTTCGGGTAAGTAATACCAGTTAGGGAAACCTTGAAGCCGCGCTGCTGCTTCCACCGTTAATCTTTTAACCGTGCCATCACAAAACCACAAATCAATAAACCGGCTGCGAACACCTTGCCTCTGGTCTGTAAAGATGGCTCTCTTAATCGTCCAGATTGGCTCCGTAGGTTCCCTCAGTTTTGGTAAAGCGTTCCTAAACCCGATTCGCTCAATCAGCAGAGCTGGAATCCCCGGACAAATCGCCAGCTTCTCCTCAAGTACCTTCTGTTGATTTGGGAGAAGTTGAGATGAGGGCAGCGATGGGATTAAATCTTTAACAAACTCATACCACCCCACCCGGCCTTGCTTGGGTGGTAGCCCTGGCGCTTTTCCTCTTGCGGCTTTGACAATCAATCGCTTTCGAGACTGAGGAACCCCATAATCTGCCGCATCCAGCACAGCGGCTGTTATCTGATATCCCAACCCTACAAGCTCATCCTGAATAATCTGCCATGATTTGGATTGTCTATATCCTGATACGTTCTCCAGCGTGAAACATTTGGGCTGCAATACCCGTATAGCAGTGGCTACAGCAGTTGCTGCTTCCCGGTCTACTGATTGCTCAGTGCCGTTTCCCAGCGCCTTACTAAAGTTTGAGCAGACCGGAGAAGCGTGCAGATAATCCGGCTGGGGGAATCCGCAGAAACCAACCGCAGCAAGTTCTTGAACCGTTTGTTGAACGACCTTAGTGCCATAGGGTTTAAAGTTCAGGGATAACGAGGCTGCAAGTGCGGCAGAGAGTTCTGTTAGATTGGGGTCGCATTCCACGCTCAAGACAGGTCTAACACCAGCCATGACCATGCCAGCTTCTACACCACCGCCTCCAGCAAACAGTACGACAGCCGTTGGAGCATTATCCGGTAGGGTGGGAGCATGACCTAAATATTTGAGTACCTTTTGGCGTTTTTGACCGTCAGCGGTTTTATAAGTTTCGACCAGGTAACGGTAAGGTTGACCTTTAATAATTTTAGTTCGGATAAACATAACCGGAGTGCCTAACTCTAGGGTTATTAGGCATTTTACTAATCAGTTTGGTTTGGGTCAATTAACTGGAGTGCCTAACTCTAGGGTTATATTGGCGCAAATATAGCGAAGCTGACACCAGCCGCAAAGTAGGAATTGGAATGCTTGTCAGATAAAGGTTTCAGCCTTGTGTTGAGCCAAATTTGGGTTCTCAGAATGCAACCACAAAAAGTCAGATATGGCAGAGTTGGGTCATTACTCTCCGCTCTAGTTGCTCCTAATACGGTGAAGCTACAAAAAGGGTCGATTTAGTACATAGCTACTAATTGATACAACATTAACTCAAATGCCAACTTTAGGGCGAAAGTAGGGAAGATAGCCCTAAAGTTGATTGATTTTTCAGGGGGTCTGAGTATAACTCCTCTAGCTACTCAACAATCGAAAGTTGGTAAAATTGCCAATTCA
>NZ_JACJOQ010000005.1:0-1703 GCF_014695635.1 Coleofasciculus sp. FACHB-712
GGTAAAGCTTTTAAACCGTGATCGCCGATTGCCTGACAAGTTTGCAAGTCTTCTGCATTAATCGCCTTAGCAGTTGTCAGTAAAATAGATTTGATTTCTTCTACCGTTCCGAGAGACTCATAGGCAGTTCGCAACATCCGCGCGATCGCCCAAAATAAATTAACCGCAGTTGGACGAGTTTGCCGTAACATCTCGGCAATTTGCTCCAACTTGCTCAAAAATTCCTCACGCTTGTCTGACTGAATCTCCCTTGCCCCTAGGTACATCCCGTAGGCAGCCGCAACACCAATCGCCGGTGCCCCCCGGACAATCATCGTTTTAATCGCCTGCGCCATATCTTCGCAGCAGCTGATCTCAACAAACGTGTACTCCGTAGGCAGCCGGTTTTGGTCGATGAGCAAAACGCGGTCTTGATTCCAAATAACTGGATAAACTTGAGTTTTGGTAGACATATCGGCGGTGAGTTGCTAGTTATCAATATGATAGTTTCTAACAACTTAGCCGATATTTACCCGACTAACTGCTTTTTTACCTCGCGCTTTCTCCCGAAAACACTTAGGGTAATTTTGCCTTAACGCAAAAGAACGCCGAAAGCGCAACTGATATCTTTGCGTAACTCTGCGTTAGCGAAGCCGCAGGACAGCGCTTACCTGTGCGTACCTTTGCGTTAAAAAAACCTACCTTTAACTCATCACTGCTGACAGCTGAGGACTAAAAGATTTCCTCACTCGCTCGGCAATTTGAGCCGGTGTCAGACCCAGTTCCGCCATCGACTGTTCTGGCGTAGCATGATCCACTAATACATCAGGCACGCCAATCCGCGTAATCGGCACCATCAGATTATGATCCAGCAGACTTTCTGCCACAGCCGAACCAAAGCCGCCGATGATGCAGCCTTCTTCCAGCGTCACCACCCGACCAATCTGCTGAGCCAGAGGCAAAATTAACTCAGTATCCAGTGGCTTAGCAAAACGGCCATTCACAACAGTCGCTTCAATCCCATGCTCGCTCAAAATCTCCGCTGCCTGCATGGCGGGATATACCATCGAGCCATAACCCAGGATCAAAACATCATCGCCTTGGCGCAAAATTTCTGCTTTGCCAATGGGTAGTTCTTCCCAGCCTTCTTCCATCAGGGGCACCCCGTAGCCATTGCCGCGAGGATAGCGCATGGCAATCGGACCATCGGTGTAGTTAACACCAGTGACGATCATCTGCTGCAATTCAGCTTCATCTTTGGGTGCCATCAGCACCATGTTCGGGAGACAGCGCAAATAAGCGATATCGTACATCCCTTGGTGCGTGGGACCATCAGCACCGACAATCCCGGCGCGGTCAAGACAGAAAAAGACGGGTAATTTTTGAATGCAGACATCGTGGACGATTTGGTCGTAGCCACGTTGCAGAAAAGTAGAGTAAATCGCGACAACGGGTCGCATTTCTTCACAAGCTAAACCGGCAGCTAAAGTGACAGCGTGTTGTTCGGCAATGCCAACATCAATATATTGCTTGGGCAGTTTACTGGCGAGTTTGTCTAAACCCGTGCCAGTCGCCATTGCTGCTGTGATGCCGATAATTTTGGGATTATTCTCAGCGAGTTTGACCAGCGTGTGGGAAAACACCTTGGCATAAGAAGGAGGTTTGGGTTTGCTGGAAGGAACCGCTTTCCCAGTTGCGAGGTTAAAGGGGGATTGTGCGTGGTA
>NZ_JACJOQ010000050.1:0-8815 GCF_014695635.1 Coleofasciculus sp. FACHB-712
CACCAATTCCTCAGGTTCCACAGGCTTCGAGATGTGCATCCCAAATCCGGCAGCTAAGGCTTGCTGCTGATTGATTTCTCCAGCATAGGCAGTAAGTGCGATCGCAGGAATCGTGCCTCCCTGTTGGGGCGACCACTTTCTAATTTGCCGAATCAGCGCATAACCATCCATCTCTGGCATCCCAATGTCACATAACAACAGATCGGGGACAGATTGATTCAGGTGGGTCAATGCCTGTACACCCGAAGCGGCTGTCGTAACTTCTGCACCAGATTGCGTCAGGGTGAATGCTGCCAACTCCCGCATATCTGCATCGTCGTCCACAACCAAGACCCGAACACCTGCTAAGTCTGTCGCACTTTCTGAATGCCTACGATCGGAAGAGGGTTCCGGCTCAACGAGGTTTAACGGGAGCCGGATGGTAAATGTAGCCCCTAAGTTTTGTCCTAAGCTGTCTGCTTGAACGGTTCCTCCATGCAGTTCGGTAAAATGACGGACGATCGCTAGTCCCAATCCCAATCCGCCGAATTGTCGGGTCGTTGTCCCATCTTCTTGACGGAAGTAGTCAAACACATAGGGTAAGAAGTCTCGACTGATGCCTTTTCCAGTATCTTTGACTTGAATCTGAGCATACGTGCCAACTTGCTCTAGTCGCACTTCGATTCGTCCTCCGCTTGGGGTGAACTTCACGGCATTGGAAAGGAGGTTCCAGACTACTTGTTGCAGGCGATTCGTATCGCCTAAAACCGTTCCTGAAACGGGATTAAATATAGTTTGGATTTGAATGTGTTTGGCTTCGGCTGCTAGTCGTACCGTTTCTAGGGCGGCTTCAATCGTTCCTGCTAGATTTACGGGAGCGACGTTTAACGTCATTTTTCCTTGCAGAATGCGGGAAACATCCAACAAGTCCTCAATTAATTGCGCTTGCAGCTTGGCGTTGCGTTCGATCGTTTCTAGGGCTTGCTGGGTTTTTGTGGCATCGAGTCGCCCAGTTCGGAGCAATTTTGTCCAGCCCAGAATCGGGTTGAGGGGCGATCGCAACTCGTGGGACAACACCGCTAAAAATTCGTCTTTAATCCGGTTAGCGGTTTCTGCTTTTGCGCGATCGCGTTGAGCCGCCCGGTACAACTGAGCATTGTCAATCGCCAAGGAAGCGCGACGAGCTAATTCCTCTGCTAGTTGCAAATCTGCCGGGGTATACTGTCGTTCAGATTCGGCGGCGATAAAGGAAATGACCCCTAGAATTCGTGCCTGAGTTCGTAGTGGCACCGTCATTACAGATCTGAATCCCACCTGCCGTAGAATCTCTAAATGCTCTGAATCACGCGCTGCCTGCACCAACAGTTCATCAGGAATATTGGGCACTAAATCCGGTTGTCCAGTCCGCAATGTCAATGCAGCACCGCGAGGGTCATCTGGGTTTATCGGATACTTGTCTCTAATCTGATATGCCCATTCCAGCTTGGCAGGGTCGATGTGAGCAACCGCAATCTGCGCGATCGCACCGTTCTCTTCTATCATGTGAACCGTACACCAGTCGGCTAATTCCGGCACCGTAAGCTGTGCGACGCGCTCTAGAGTCGTTTGATAATCCAGTGAGGATGCCAGCACCGCACTCGCCTCAGAGAGAAAGCATTGGGCATGCTCTAATCTGACGCGCTCAGTCACATCTACCACATAGACTAGAACGCCTTCGACCTGACCATTTGAGTTAACAGTCGGAAGATAGTAAACGTTATAGTAACCGGGACGGCGATCCCCGCGTCCGGGAACATTCACCGCAAAGTTCGGTGAAATGAAGGGATTCCCTGTGGTGTATATCTGATGAAAGACTTCAACTAATTGGGGATCGAATTGACCAAAAAGATCGGGAATTGAGTAGCCTAAGTGTTGCTCGCGAGTTAATCCATTAATTTCTGCTAATGCTTCGTTGATGGCAATAAATCGCTGCTTTTCATCTAACAGAGCAAGTCCAATGGGTGATGTTTCAAAAATGGTTTCCAGTTGGCGCTGTGCGGCTTCTGCTTCAGAGCGTGCAAGGCGCTCGCGTTCTAACAGTTGTTCTCGTTCTTGTTCTGCTTGCTTGCGCTCCGTCACATCCAGCACCAGCGATAACACCGAAATCATCCGTCCCGATTCGTCCCTGAGACTGGAGTTATACCACTCGCAATGCACAATGTTGCGATCTTCGGTGTAATTGCGGTTGTATGAAAAAATATGGGGTTCTTCACCATAGACCAGCCGTTGGCAGACTTCAGCAACTGCTTCCAGGTCTTCCTCAAAGACAAAAGGTATCTCTGTTAAAGATTTACCCAGCATTTCTTCGGCTTTCCAGCCCAAAATGCGCTCTGCACCAGCAGACCACCGAATGACTTGAAAGTCTCGATTCCATTCAACGACTGCCATAGGAGAGTTTTCAACATGGAAGTTGAGCTTTTGTAGGGCTTGACGCAACGCCTCTTCCGCTTGCTTGCGTTCTGTGATATTTATGACGACACCAATCGAGTGCTTGGGATTTCCCTGAACATCATAAGTAAACTTTCCTCTCGCTTCCACCCAGTGAACCGAGCCATCTGACCAACGTAGGCGATATTCATGGTGATACTCTTTCTTTTGGGCTATCGCTTGCTGAAATTTCGCCTTAGCTTCTGCCAGGTCATCGGGATGGACCCGACTTTCCCAAACTTCATGGCTGGGTTCGCATTCATTCGGTTGTAGACCCAGGACGGTGAAGTGTCCTTCTGACCAAAGCAATGCCTCGGTCTGCATATCCCAGTCCCACGTTCCCATGCGTCCGACCTTGAGCGCGAGTTGCAGATGAGCTTCACTTTCTCGCAATTGTTCTTCTGCCCGCGATCGCTCTACGGCTAGCCAGGTTTTTTGAGCAATTCGCTCCATCTGCACCACATCTTCCTCCGTCCAGCGCCGGGGAGCCACATGGTGCAACACTAACAATGCAACAAATCGCCCTTCTTTCACTAAGGGAACGCACACGAGAGATTTGGTTTGAATTGCATCAAAGGCAGCCGCCCCAACTCCGGCTGTCCGAGGATCGCGATCGACATCATCTACGACAATAGTTTTGCCCTGCTTTAATTCAGCAATGAGTTCACGACCAAACGAATCCATGTGATGGCTACCAACGATGCTGATGACACCATTGCAATAGTCGCGATCGACGATGACGTATTCCTGAGTGGAATCAATTTCACCGTAGGTACAGCGAGTGACATTGAAGTGCTCTCCTGCGGAGCGAACCACCCGCCACATAATTTCCTTCGAGTCTTGAATGGCACGAATCGCATCATTCAGTTCAATCAGAAACTGCTGCTGTCGTTCTTTTTCCTGTAGCTCTGCCAGCAGTGACTCAATCTGTTGCCTTGCCCGCACCTGGGCTGTCACGTCCATGTTATAAACCAACACGCCCTGAATGGTTTCCTCCGCATCCCGCCAAGGCGCAAAGATGCAGTTGAAAAATCCTTCTTCCAACACACCATTGCTGTTTCGATCCCAGTAAGCAGGCGACTCATTTCCAATGAACGGTTCTCCCGTTCGGTAAACACGATCGAGCGCTTCAAAGTAAATTTGCCCCTCTAGCTCCGGGAAAACGTCCCGCATTGATTTACCGATAATGTCTGGAGTGCGCCCAGCCACTTGCAGATAAGTTGGATTGGCAAATTCATACACAAGATCGGAACCTTTAACAATTCCAATCATGGCAGGCAATTGCATCAGGATTTCATGCAACCGCTGGCGTTCGCTTTCTGCTTCGAGTCGGGCAGTTTGTTCTCGATCTAAAAGGCGATCGCGCTCCGCTTCCATTTGTTTGCGTTGGGTGATGTCAACCGAAACGCCAATCATGCGAACTCCTCGTCCCGTCTCATCCCGATAGACTTGCCCCTGACTGTTGAGCCAGCGCACAACGCCGTCTGGACAAATTACTCGATACTCCGGTGTGTAGGGCTGTTCTCCAGCCATTGCCCCTGCCGTCGCTTGGATCACCTGTTGTCGATCGTCTGGATGAATGAGCGCAACAAACTCTTCTCCCGTCCCTTCATAAAGACCCCAAAAGTCTAGAGCATTAGCAGAACACACCACTCGATTGCTCTGCAAATCCATATCCCAGACAACCGTTTGAGCCGCCGTCAGTGCTAATTGCAGGCGTTCATCGCTTTCTCGGAATGCCTGTTCAATTTGTTTGTAATCGGTCACGTCTTTGAAGATAACGACAGCTGCAATAATCTGTCCCTGGTTATCTAAAATCGGTGCTGAGTTGACGTTAATGAAGACGCGGCTACCATCATCTCGATGAATTTCTATCTGTTCGTTGGTAACGATCTCACCTGTTTTTAGCGATCGCGCTAAGGGCATATCTTCATGGGCATAGGGCTGACCGTTAGAACGAAGTGAAATGTATGAAACGACGGGATCGTATTCGTTAAGCTCAAGCGATTGTTCGTAGCCATACCCAACAATCTGCTTAGCTTGTTCGTTCGCCAGGACTAACTTACCGGATACCGCATCGGCAATCATGACTCCCGCAGGCATCTGTCGCAAAACGGCTTCAAATTTGGCGCGTTCAATTTCCAGCTCGTGCAACAAGCGTTCTCGTTCTGCCTCCGCTTGCTTGCGATCGCTTACATCCCGAAAATAGACCGCTACCCCTGCCGTCGAGGGATAAGCATTCGCCTCTATCCAACGCTGAACAGATTCCCCAAATTCTTCCCAGGAAACAGGAACCTGTTGTGCCACTGCCCGATGTAGTTCCCGATATGCAATGCCACCGACCAACTCAGGAAAAACCTCATTCCAAACGTCCTTGCCCAATAACTCTTCTGGCGTTTTGTGCAGGATTTGAGCCGCCGCCCGATTCACGTAGGTGTAGCGCCAGTCGCGATCGAAGGCGACAAAAGCATCTGTAATGCTTTCAAGAATCGTTGCAACCTTGTGTTCAGTTTCTTGGGCAGGGAACAACTGTTCGCTTTCAAGAGTGCGGGCAAAGCGTTCAATGACTTCAGAGCGAGAAATTCCTCGCCTGTGAGCCTCTTGATCGAGCGATCGCCATGCTGTATCGGTGAGAGATAGGCTAACCCGTTGTTTCGTCTCTGAGTTCCAATTGCTAACAAACTTGCCTGTGCCGTCGCGCTTCATGAACAGCCATCCGTATACATACACGGTCTTCTCTATTCAATCTGAGTCGCTACGTCAGGAGAATCCGTCTTAAGAGAGATGCTTTGGAGAGAGGGAATACGGATGCGGATGATACCTACGAGAATCGGGCTAGCGTTCCTTCCTTTAGCGCCAAACTCATGCAAATTACGCAAGTGTTCGGCAACAGTTTCGACGAAAAGTGACGACTCTCAAAGAGCCAGAAACCTTTTTGCGACTTGAGCCGAAATCTAATTTCTGGGGAGGTCTAATGGGTTAGTCTATACTGACAGATGGCAATTCCTACCGGGTGAAGATAGGCTTGTTCGACCAGCATCGCCAACAATTAGTGGAAAAAGATGCACCCCTGGCTGCGAGGATGCGCCCACGTACTCTTGATGAGTTTATCGGGCAAGACCACATCCTAGGCTCCGGGCGTTTGTTACGCCGTGCGATTCAAGCTGACCAGCTTTCTTCCCTGATTTTTTTTGGTCCACCGGGTACGGGGAAAACAACTCTGGCTCGGATTATCGCCAATACCACCCGCGCTCACTTCATTGCGATTAATGCCGTCCTTTCTGGGGTAAAAGAAATTCGGGATGCGATCGCTACCGCTCAAAAATGCCAAAAAGAACACACTCAGCGCACAATTCTTTTTGTTGACGAGGTTCATCGCTTCAATAAATCTCAACAGGACGCCCTACTTCCTTGGGTGGAAAATGGGACGGTGATTCTGATTGGTGCAACCACAGAAAATCCCTATTTTGAAGTTAACAAAGCTCTTGTCAGTCGTTCCCGCATCTTTCAGCTTAAACCTCTCAATGAAGCTGACTTACGCCGCGTCCTCGAACAGGCACTCGCTGACTCAGAACGCGGTTATGGTCAGCTATCTGTAATCTTAGAGCCGGATGCGATCGCACATTTGGTCAATGTCGCTAATGGCGATGCCCGTTCCTTACTCAATGCCTTGGAATTAGCCGTCGAAACCACACCCCCCGACGAAACTGGAACGATTCGCGTTACGCTATCTGTCGCGGAGGAATCGATTCAGCAAAGGGCTGTACTCTATGACAAGGAAGGAGACGCCCACTTCGATACGATTAGTGCCTTTATCAAAAGTTTGCGCGGTTCCGACCCCGATGCAGCTTTATACTGGCTAGCCAAAATGGTGTATGCCGGGGAAGACCCTCGCTTCATTTTCCGGCGAATGTTGATTTTAGCTAGTGAAGATGTGGGACTCGCTGACCCCAATGCCTTAGTTGTTGTAAATGCCTGCGCCAGTGCCTTTGAGTGGGTGGGGATGCCAGAAGGACGCTATCACTTGGCTCAAGCCACGCTTTATCTTGCCAACGCGCCCAAATCTAACAGCACGATGGGCTTTTTTGATGCGCTAGCGGTAGTTGAGAAGGAACGGGAGGCGGAAGTCCCCAATCACCTGAAAGATGCCAACCGGGACAAGAAAGGATTGGGACATGGTGCAGGTTATCTTTATCCTCACGCCTACCGCGACCACTGGGTAGCACAACAGTATTTACCGAGTAGTTTGCAGGGACAGGTGTTTTATCAACCTTCAACACAGGGATTTGAAGGAGAAATTAAGACGCAGGTGGCGCGTCATCGGGAAGCGCAGTTGGAAGCAGTGGCAGAGGGTGTTTTTATCTCACCCGTGGAAGTGCTAACAACAGGACCAACTGACCGCACAGTTGACCGTTGGTTGCAACGCACGTTGAGTCAGATTGGCGAGCAACTTGCAGGGATACGCGATCGCATTTTCACCCTTGCTCAACTTCAGCGTCACCATGTCATTTTGGACTTGAATGCCGGGAGTGGTTTACTCACCTTTGAAGCTTTGCGTCGGGTACCAGAAGGTGGCGTTTATGCCTGTACTCGCACTGCTGATGAAGCAAAGGCACTCCAAGAGCAAGTGGTAGCGCTTCCAGAACTCAATCGTCCCGTCCTATTGAGTGCTACCTTAACCCAATTGCCAAAGGTTTTAGCTGCCCAATCCTCTGATATCCGATTTGACTGCATCATCGGGCGAAATGCACTTATCCACGAACCGGATAAAGCAGCAGCAGCCAAATGGTTAGCCCAATTACTGCAACAGTCGGGAGTTTTGGTACTTGCAGAAACAGTGCCACGCCACACGCAACGGCTTTATCGTTTGCTCGAAAAGTCGAAACCCAATGCCGACTTATACCAGCGATTAGTGGCAGCGGAAGAGGCAATTTACAGCGACACGTCAGATCCAATGGTCAACTGGGATGCGCTTGATTTGCGAAAAGCTTTCGAGTCGGCGGGATTGGCGGTTGAAGTGACTGAGGAGCGATCGCAAACCTCCATGCATATTACACCAGCCTTAATTGACCGCTGGTTCGCAACGACTTCTGTAACGAATAGACCCTCCTATGCGGCGCATTTGGCGAAGCACCTCCAAGAACAAGAAATCCGGATTATAAAAGAGCTATTTATCCGCTCCCTGCTTCATCAGACCGTTAATTGGGAAAGCGCGATCGCTTTTGTGCGATCTTCGCTATCGTAGGGAACGTGACGAATTTCCGATTCATTTCGAGTATTTAGATTATGGAAGAAGTTCTTCAGATACTCAAAAAAGTCATTCTAGGGCTAGTTGGTGGTGGAGCGGCGTTATTAGCTTTCTATATGGCACTGTTTACTTCGATTATGGTTCTGGTTCCTACCAGTTCTCCTAATCAGCTAGAAGAATGGACAAACACTGTGGTCACAGTGTTTGGTATCAAAATGACTCTACTCTGGATGCAACGCTTAAAAGGGGCTGCCATTGGTATGGGTATTGTCCTTCCCCTTGCTGCCATTGCTTGGTTTTCACTCCGAACATTAATTAAGCAACAGTAGTAATAACGAGTAATTTGTAATCAGACAGCAGTTAAACAAAACAGCGGTTAAGTTTTCAATGCTTAGCGTAATCTATGGGCTGTATTGCAATCGCGCTGGCAAGTTCACCTTAATTTTGTAATTTTTTGTAAAAGGTACTTCGTCCTAAAAATTAGGATAAAAAGAGGTAGGCATCTAGTTAAAAAGGAACTAAATTCGTGAGTCAGTCTATTTCTAAATTGGTGGATACCCTGCCAACCAGCAGCATGACCGTTTATATGCTGCGATCGCTCGATTATGTCGTTCCCGGTGAGTGGCAAAACTTGGTGGGATTTGAAAATACTATCCGTGCGGTGACAGGTGTTACCGACAAAGGTCTGATTGAGGAGATTGGCGAAAGAGCGATCGCGCTGTACAACGATCCAACCCAGAGTTATCAACAAACCTTATGGCTTTACCAAACAATTGACCGTGCTGATAGCGCCATTGGTGCAGCAGCGCTAGCGAATAAAGTAGGCGAGAAAATCAGGTTTCTGAATTTTTTAAACCAGCTTACTCCCAAAGCGGATACCGTACAAGCGATTGATTTGTCCCTAAAGCTGGTTGTCGAGTTGATTGCCTTTTGTCGGTTGCACGGCATTCCTACCAGCATTGAAGCATTTAGAACTTCTTTAGGAAACTATCACAACGAATCCATAATGCGAATGGCTGCGCTAGTTGCTGTTGATGGATTGATTCCGCTTGGCCCCAACTTCATCCTCAAAGCTCAATCTATTCTTAGCCAGGTCAATCCTTCGCAATTAGAAGGAAATAC
>NZ_JACJOQ010000500.1:0-11111 GCF_014695635.1 Coleofasciculus sp. FACHB-712
CCCCCGCCAGCCCTTTCTTCACCAAAAACGTCAGCAAGCGCAAAGATAACTTCGCCAGTCAGCTTAGTCGTTGTAGAGAATTGATGGCTTTCCAGAAATGCCGTGCGACCTTCTAAGTTATCTACTCGCGTTCTTAAGGTGGCTAATTCTGCCCCAAATTCATCAATTAGCCGCTGTAGCGTCGCTAAATCTTCTTTAGTGACAAAGTCAGCCGAACTTGCCGCAATCAGTTTTTCGATTTGCAGCAAACAGGCGTTCATCCCGGCGGCAAATTCATAACGCGACAGTGCCCGGTTGCCGCGAAAGGTACCATCGGGATACCCAGCGATACAACCATAACGCTCCACCAGGCTTCGCAGTGCTTCGTAAGCCCAATCCGTCGGTTCTACGTCCTGCAACTGCGACACGTTGGTGACTTGATCCATCGAGTCGGTTGTACCGGCTTCGGTGGTGTATTGGTCGATTTGTTCTAATTCGCTGTTTTGGCTCGTGGGGACAGCATCAGCAGTGGGTTGCGCGATCGCGTTATCTGCTAAAACTGGTTTCGGACTCATTAATTCAGCTTCAGCAACCGGCGTTTCTTGGGCAGACGTGCCGTTGGTGAAAACTGGAATAGAACTAATTTCTGGTTGAACAGCCAGTTCTTGAACAGGTGTCTGCTGCGCTTGCTGGGACTGCTCGGCTGGTTTTAATAAATCAGTCACCTGGGTAGTGGCAGCTATCGGCTCGCTCGCCACTTGAGTTTCAGGCGTCTGTGCGGCAAGCGTGCTACTGCAAACTAATAAGGATGCACCTAGGATCGCTGGCCCTAATTTTAGAGTATTCCACAAAATTTTAGACATCTAATCTCCTCACACCTAACTGAACTCAAGGGAAACAATCCCGGATTAACGGAACGCTATAGGGAGTCTTCTTGAGAAACTCCATCATTATTAAACATGAAACACTGCCAACTCAAGCTCAACATTGTCTTGTAGGCGACATAATTTCCTCTAATGCTAGTTGTGTCAGTTTAGGGATAGGTAAGGATTTGGTAATCTACAGGTTAAGCAATCCTGACAATCCGCTAGCTAGGAACCCAACAAATAAAGCCGATTTAGAGGCTTTCAAGTTGCGCTCCGAATCGGCAAGAGCAAAGTTGGCGATTAAGCGATTAGATTAGTTTATATGATTAGTTGTCAGTTGTGACTATCGATCCTCACCCTGACCGCTAATTAAAAGGTAAACGTTGTTCTAATCGTACCAATAATGATGTCATCATTATCTCTGTTTTGGTTAGGAGATGTCAGCCAGATAATGCCCGGAGTAATTGAGATGTTATTTATCATCTGATACTTATAGAAACCTTCAATGTGATAGGCAAAATCACGCTCGAAGTTTTCTGGGCCTGGAACATTTAGACCTCTGAGAGTTGGTTCGGCCCCAGCGATAATGCCAAGCAAATTGCCTTTTTTGCCAAAATCCGGTAAAGCAAGACCAAGGGCAAAGTTCCAAATGTCGGCAGCGCCTAAGCCAATCAAACGAGCGTCAGTTTTGCCCACCCAGCCATTTAGAACAAATTGAGGGGTTAATTGGAAGGAAGCCTCTAACCCGTAAGAGTTGCTCGAAACGGGTCTGCTCAACTGAGCTTGGGTTAGACCACCTGTAGTCGCAGCAGCTAGCGTTGCTGGATTCAAATTGGCAAGACCAGTACCAGTACCGCCCATAGCAAAGCGGGGAGCATTATTGCCGCCATTATCATAGGCGTGAATGTAAGTGAATCCAACCTTAAATCGGTTAGTCCCAAAAACTAACTGTGCCAAACCTGAGTAGTTACCGTTAAAAACCCCGTTGTCATCTTCGGGATTGTTGGCTGTGTTGGAGAGATAACCTAAGTCCAACTTCAGAGCGTTGCTAATCTTGTAGTTCAAGCCGACACCAGCACCTAAAGGTCCAATCCGATAAATGGGGTTGCGTTCGGCAAAGCGGGATAGGGCATTATTGCCACCGCCATTGCCTTCAAAATACGGGTCAACCGTGTCAGCGTAATAGTGATGCAGTCCATTAGCAGCAGTGAGGGTAACAGTTATATCACTTCTCAATGAGAGGGAAATACAGCGATAGGGGTCTACAGGTAGCTACCTGTAGACCCCTATCGCGAACTGTATAGAACGCAAGTAAAAAATGCTATATGAGTGCAAGTTTACTCTTAAATCAGTATGGGCACTGCCGTGCCGTGACTGTAGCCTTTAAGACCGGGTTCCCGTGACAATGTAGGCAACTCGTTGACCAATATTGGTGGCGTGGTCTGCCATTCGTTCCAAATGCCGAATGATCAACCCCATCAACAGAATCGGTTCAACCACCCCTTTGATATCCCGCTGAAAGGCTAAGGTTTGATAAACCGTTTCGTAAGCGCTATCCACGGCATCGTCTTGCTGCTTGACAGCTTTCCCGGCGGCTGCGTCCAAATCTGCCAGCGCGACTAAACTCGACGCCAGCATGGCTTGAGCATGATGGGACATTACCTCAATCTGCGGTAGGCAAGAATGAGGCGGGTAAGGAAAGAGTTTAATCGCAATTTCTGCTAAGTCTTTGGCGTAATCACCAATGCGTTCTAAGTCGCGCACCAGCTGCATACAAGCACTGAGTAAACGCAAATCCTGTGCAACCGGAGCTTCCAGAGTCATTAAAGTTGCACAATCTAGCTCGATTTGGCGATAAAATCGGTCAATTTGTTTATCCAATAAGGGAATTTCCCTAGCGGCTGCCAGGTTACGGGAAAATAAGGCTTGATGCGAGAGGCGAAAGGAGTTTTCTACTAAGGCTCCCATTCGCAAAACATCCCTTAATAAGCCCCTAGTTCTGCGATCGAAGTGTATCCGTTCCGTATGCACGTGTTTAGAGGAAAGCATTCACCTCTGCTGGTAGAAAAACAAAACGACTGTACTCTCTAAGATGGCTTAAATTTGTTGATTTGGCTGTATGCATATAGACTAAATGAAAACCTATCGTAGGATAGATGTAATTTCTAGGGGCTGATTTTGGAAGGTACAGTTAATAACTTAACGATCCAAGTTCAGTCGCTGAAACCCTTGAAAAATCATTTAGTCGAATCATACTTTGGTCATCTTAGTGTTTCAGAACCCTTTTAAATTGTGAGTTCTGTCTGACTAGCATGATTGGTTAATACTAATTTTCTTAAATGGTGCAAAAAACTCAAAGTGAATATCGAAACTGCAACGATGGCTAACCTTAAATTTCAAGCGGGGATTGAAAGGAAGGTAATTCAATTTGCAGCCATGCGCCGCCGGTTTCTGGATGATTCTTCGCTTTGACGGAGCCGCCATGAGCGATGACAATTTGCCGCACAATCGCTAAGCCTAAACCGCTGCCAGTCGTTACCACAACTGACAATTCTTCAGAAGTTCCAGAGGAGTTGTGCTGACGCCGCCTGGAGGGATCTCCTCGGTAGAGCCGCTCAAAAACATGGGGTAAATCGAACTCAGGGAACCCAATCCCTGAATCAATAATATTGATCTGAACCAAGTTAGGGATATCCTTATTCGGAATAAGATTTACTTCAACACGGATAGCTCCTTCAAGGGGACTGTATTTAATGCTGTTGTCGAGTAAGTTGAGAAATACTTGGGTGAGACGAGATGCGTCGGCTTTGATGAGTAAGGTGTCGGAACCAGAATAGCTGAAGCTGAGTTGCTTTTGTCGTGCTAAAGGCTCTATTGTTTCCCAGGCAGAGTGAATTAAGCTTCGCAGTTCTACTAATTTTAGGGTGAGGTGTTTGCTGGGATCTTGCTCTAAGTGGCTTAGTTCTAGCCAGTCTTGAACTAGGTTCATTAGTCTGTTGACTTCTGGCAGGAGGCGGTCAATTAATGAGCGCTCTTTTGTAGACTGCAAGCGTTTTTGCAAGGTTTCCGTTACCAAACGGATGGAGGTGAGGGGGGTTCTGAGTTCGTGGGCTAAATCAGAAACCCAGCGATCGCGCGATTGGGAAAGTTCGATTAAAGGTTGGCGATTTTCTAGAAATACACCCACTTGTCCGTAGGCTAAGGGCAAGCTAGATGCGCGTAAAGTAAGCGATCGCATCTCCCCAATTACCGCTGCATCCGAACAATCTGGGTGAAATACCCACTCTTGTTCACAAGGCTTTTGCTGGTGTCGAGTTTGCTCAATTAGCTGATCGAGTTCATAGGATCGCACTAACTCCAGCAGCAAACGCACCTGTCCTGGTTCCCATCGATGAAGCTCTAATAAAATGCGGGCTTGCTCGTTGCACCAAATCAACTGGTTTTCTTCATCCACCTCCAGATAGCCGATGGGTGCCACTTGCAGAATCTCTTGATTCATTTGCAACTGCGTCTTTAGCTGAAGAGACTGCTGATTTGCCAAAGCAATTCCACTGCGTAGCTGCGAAACCAGCGGTAAAGATACCCCAATGACACTTGAAGGTAGCAACCCAAGAATTTGCTCTAACTGGCGGTAAAGCTTGTTCCGCCGCCAGATCCAAAACCCAATTCCTAAAGTTAGCCCCACAAAAAATGCGATGAGGGTCATTTAAGCTATCAGTTGAAAATACAAAGTTAGTAGAGGTGAGTGCCAATAAACGTAAGGTGATGGGAATGGTTGGGGGGAGTGATTCATAAAAACAGCGCCTCTCAACCATCGACCGCTACCAGCCATGTTTAGTTGTGCCCCTCTACTGATGAAGAAGGAAGGTTGAAAATTCACTCTTCCTTCTTCATATTGCATCTTTTAGCCGAACCGATAACCAAACCCACGTACCGTAATTACGTATTCTGGTTGGCTAGGATCGCGTTCTAATTTTTCTCGCAACCAGCGAATGTGAACATCTACTGTTTTACTGTCCCCCACAAAATCTGGACCCCACACCTGATCGATCAGCTGCTCCCGCGACCAAACTCGACGCGGATAACTCATAAATAAGTCCAGCAAGCGGAATTCTTTGGGTGATAGGTTAACTTGCTCGCCCCGAACAATCACGCGACACTCTTGGGGATAAAGCGTCACATCCTTGAATTGCAGCACTGGCGCTTGGGGCAATCCGCCAAGTCGTTGGCGTCGCAATAAGGCACGACAACGGGCAATTAACTCCCGCATACTAAATGGCTTGGTTAAATAGTCATCCGCTCCCACTTCTAGACCTAAAACTCGGTCAGTTTCAGTTGCTTTAGCACTGAGAATCAAAATCGGGACTGGATTTCCTTGATACCGTAACAAGCGACAAAGATCCAAGCCATTGACCTGAGGAAGCATTAAATCGAGAATAATCAGGTCAAAGGGGAAATCTACCGTAGCAGGGGTCTCACCCTGAAGAAATGTCAAAGCGGTACGCCCATCGGCGGCTGTTACCACCTCGAAACCTTCCTCTTCTAGAGCCAAAACTATCATTTCCCGGATGAGATCCTCATCTTCAACAATTAGGATCTGGCTTGTTCGCCCTAATTCTGGACTAGATGGGTTCTTCGGGAGGTCGAGGGAAAGCATAATTGGGGAACTTGAGAGTGTAATTCCATCCTCATTCATACAACAAAATTGCTGCCTCAGAGATTCCTTTTCGAGTACATGACCCCTCAACCCAGCTAGGATGGAGTCGGTGCGCTGTTTCGCCCAAATTTATCTTTAGCGATCGCCCAACATTTCTGATTATTCTGATTATGCTGCTGCACTTAAGTACCTGGCCTGAAGTAGAAGTCTATCTCAACCGTTCTCAGGGGATAATTTTCCCGATTGGTTCGACAGAGCAACACGGGCCAACTGGGTTGATTGGGACGGATGCAATTTGTGCAGAAGCGATCGCGCGCGGGGTTGGCGAAGCAATTGACGCAATGGTAGCCCCTACTATCAATGTTGGCATGGCGCTGCACCATACGGCTTTTCCTGGCACAATTAGCCTGCGCCCCAGCACCATGATTCAGCTAATTCGAGACTATATCCTCTGTTTAGCTAGGGCTGGATTTACCAAATTTTTCTTCATTAATGGTCACGGCGGTAATATTGCGACGCTAAAGGCGGCTTTCTCGGAAACTTACGCTCATTTAGCTGATTTAAATATTCCCAATGCCCAGTTAGTGCAGTGTCAAGTCGGCAACTGGTTCATGTGCAGTTCTGTCTACAAGCTGGCAAAAGAGCTATATAAAGACCAAGAAGGTTCTCATGCCACCCCTAGTGAAGTTGCCCTCACTCAGTACGTCTATCCAGAAGCCATTAAACAAGCGCCCCTCTCAGATCAAGTCGCTTCTGGACACCCAATTTATGGTGCTACTGATTTCCGTAACCGTTATCCTGATGGGCGTATGGGTTCTAATCCCGCTTTGGCAACACCCGAACACGGCAAGCAATTTTATGAATTAGCCGTAAAAGAACTCAGCAATGGATATCTGGAATTTTTGAATGCAAACTGAGCGCTTCTTTTCTTTATTTAAGTCTTTATTTAGGCAAATTGAGTAAAATCTGCTTAATTTCCTACTAGACCTATAAAATCGTTCTCGTTTTACGCTTAGCGGGCACTAAGAGTACACAATCCTGCCCACAAGACGATAAATGCCAGTATAGCTTTTCCAATATCCAGACCCGCTCCCAGCAATATTCCAAAAACACACCCTACAAACCCTAAAAGCAGGAACGCGCAAAAGAGCAAGCGGCGGTTGCGTCGGCTGATTTGCATGGGGTTTCCCAAAATCCATCCACTCTGCGTATCAAAATTTGTACGTGTGCTTAAAGGTGAGCTTTCGGAAGAGTTGTACATAATATTTATAAAATACAGGCGTCTACTTAAAAATACTTACATAGCTTGCTATGAATTCCCAGTAGGTTCACGGAATCTTTATCAAAAAAATATCTTGATTTACCTACAAATAGAGTAGGTAAAACTATAAAGCTGCTATTTCCTTGGCTTTAAGGAGTTTTGCTGAATATTAATACTTAACTAAATTATGAAGATTAGATAAAGCTTCCGTATTCTTCGATTTGTTTTTGTGGTTAGCAGAATATCAAACTTGGGTCGGATGCAAAGGAGGACAAGTGTCCATTTGCTTACAGTTGTATAAAAATAGACAAGAAACAATTGGGGGCAATGCGATCGCATCCTCATCAGACAGAATCAGACAGAGTGCAAGCGATCGCGCTCAAGAATTTGTCTTTGTTTGCACTTGCCCGGCCATTTCAAAAATTGTTGCCTAGTATCTTCTATTTACAAAGCCCAAAAGCCACTCAGGACGTTTTGGCTAATACAACAGGCTGTAGTTGCCAAAGCAACCATGCAGTGAATGCTGTCAATAGTGCGCCTATCCCAAAACAAACGCTATACCCAAAGGTAGCAGCAAGGTATCCGCTTCCCAAGCTACCCAGTGCGCCTGATGCCCCAATTATTGCGTTGTAAAACCCAATTGCCGAACCTTCCTTGTCTTTGCCAGCCAGTATACCCACTGCCGTGCTACTAGATACAGCGATCGCTGCCCAAGTAATACCGCTTAATATCTGAGCTAATCCAACGAACGCCAGACTGCTCGGTTGAGGCGGAATTAAAGCCAACAAGACAAAAATTCCAAAAACGCCACCCCTGAGAGCGGTAGCCTGCGCTTGGAGTTTGATACCAGGTCGCTGATGCACCCAATGACCGACAGGAACGTACAACCAAGACTCTATTGTTGACTTAACTAAGGCAATCAAGAATACCTGAGTATTCGTAGCTTTTAATGTGTTGGTGAGAAAAACCGGGAAGGGCACAATAACCAGGTTGATGGCAACGAAAAATAGTAAAGAACATAGATAATAACGCCCTAGAGGGCTTCCTAGGGGCTGAACCGCTTGGCTCAGAGAGCTTGGGCGCAGTACAAAGTAGAGGGCGCGGGATGGGTAAAAAACTGCTCGCCTTTCAATCACTCCTACAGTCAATTGCCCTAGCAGTTTCGGATTAAATTTTCGGCGTTGGCGAACAAACTTGGGTTCTTTTACCCAAAGAAAGCACAGAAGTAAACTCAGCGACGAAACAACACCTGCAAATAATAATAATCCGCGCATTGCTGCAACATTACTCACGAATTTGGAAGCAAAGTTGAGCCAGGTCATCCCGAATAGAACACTAGCGACAAAACTCCATCCTGTTACCTGATAGAATTTACCGAAGAACTTAGGCCACTCCTGTTCGGGAAAACTATCCAGTACTAATGCTGAACCTACTGGGGTAATCGTTGCCATAAAAAAGCCTCCCACACTGCCAAGAATTAATACTTGTGAGAGGTTATCGCTAAAGCTGAGCATTGATATGCAGAGAGTGAATCCTAGAAATCCCAATATCAAGAAGGGAGTACGATAGCCCATCTTATCTGATAGGTTGCCCCATAAAATGAAGGCAAACATACCTACTAGGGCGATCAGTGAGTTTACTTTAGCGACATCAGCGACGGTTCCCCCTACTACCTGAATGATAAATAGGGGCATTAGTATAATTAGTAGGCCTTCACCTATTTTATAAGGAACAAAAGCGAAAAACCATAATGGAACTGAGCTTTCAAGCTTCCATGCGTTTTTCTTGGTAGTAATATTCATTGCTAAATTAAACTGAATCTGGGTGCTGGATTGGCTGTAACTCTCTGTTAAGGTTTACCAGAGTTCTTCATCAATAACAGGATCGATTATCTGCACCCAGACGGTTAATTATTATTAACCCTTTTCTTAATTCAGCCTATTTTTTTGTATTTGTGCATCAGTAATATTACGGATAAAATTGCGGATAAATATTAACAAATAAAGCTATTTAGTTTTATAAAAAGTTTATTTTCTTAAGGGATTGAAAGTTGAATTTCTATAATTGGGAATATAAATAAATTCATTTTTTGAGCCAATATACAGCAATCCTAAATCATGCGGGCAAGCGAGAGCCCTGACTTCCTAGAGAAGTCGGGGCTCTGAAGAGCTGGCTCACAACTCAAATAGAATTGCTATATTCGCTTTCTCCTTGGTTCCGCTTAATAACGGTTTTTGAGAGAGCGTATATTGCAAAAATTGGAGAAATGGATAGATTCCAAAATGATACAAGATGCTTAAAAAACGCAATAAAGACGATCGCGCATTATTCCCCACGTGCTACTACTTGCACCTTAGTGCCGTCTATTCATCATCATCTAGCAGTTCATCATCATCAGGATGATGAGAGGCTGGGATAGCAGCAATGATGGCATCGATAACTTTGGCGACGGGTACAATTTCTAATCCCAATTCTGGGAAAGTTTGCCCTTTGGGGACAATTGCTCGCTTAAAGCCTAGTTTGGCGGCTTCTTTCAGGCGCAGTTCCATTTGGGAGACAGCGCGGACTTGTCCGCCTAAGCCAACTTCGCCAATTAAGACAGTGCGGGGATCGACGACGCGATCGCGAAAAGAAGCCACCACTGCGATCGCCATTCCCAAATCGACAGCAGGTTCTTCTACACTCAAACCCCCCGCTGAAGCCACATAAGAATCTAATTTAGATAAAGGGATGCCGACTCGTTTTTCTAATACTGCCAAAATTTGTAGCAGTCGGTTGTAATCAACACCCGTCGTTGAGCGGCGGGGGGAACTATAACTGGTTGGACTCACTAAGGCTTGCAGTTCCACGACAATCGGGCGAGTGCCTTCGCAGGCGACGACAAGGGCGGTACCCGGAACCACTTCGTCCCGATTGCCCAAAAATAACTCCGAGGGATTAGAAACTTCTCGGAGTCCTCGATCTGCCATTTCAAAAACGCCAATTTCGTGAGTTGCGCCGAAGCGGTTTTTGACAGAACGCAGAAGCCGATGAGAAGCAAAGCGATCGCCTTCAAAATACAATACGGTATCTACCAGGTGTTCTAGGACTTTTGGCCCAGCGATCGCGCCCTCCTTGGTAACGTGTCCCACAATCAGCAGGGTGATACTCTCTCTCTTTGCCACCTTCATCAATGCAGCAGTACATTCCCGCACCTGCGCCACCGATCCCGCTGCCGACGTTAGAGACGGTAAGTAAATCGTCTGCACGCTATCAATTACTGCCACATTCGGTTTCAGAGATTCCAACTCCCTGATAATCTCTTCTAAATCGGTTTCCGCCAGCACATACAGATCCGCACCCGCTGAGATAGATGTCACCGGAGTCTCTACAGATGTCTCTACAGATGTCTCTACAGATGCCTCTATTTCTGGCTGGAGAGACACGCGATCGCCGTTTTTTTCCCGATCCGGATTCAGGTTGCTAACACCCAAACGCGAAGCTCGCAGTTTTACTTGTTGTCCCGATTCTTCCCCACAGACATAGAGAATGCGATACATCTGCGACATCTGATTCGCCGTTTGCAGCAGCAGCGTTGACTTACCAATGCCAGGATCGCCACCAATTAACACCAAAGAGCCAGGGACAACTCCCCCGCCCAGTACGCGATCGAATTCTCCATAACCAGAAGTCCAGCGCTCCTGATACTTGTCGGTAATTTGCGCGAATGTCAGCGATGCTCTCGCCTGGGGTGCTTTGGCAGCTAATTTGCCATTGCGCTGTGAGCTTTGCAAACCCCGGCTGGGAAGGGAAGAATTAATCTGGGACACAAACTGCTCTTCCAGGGAGTTGTAGGTGCCGCAGGCGGGACACTTGCCAAACCATTGTGAAGATTCTGACCCACATTCGTTACAAACATAGTTAGTTCGCGGCTTTGCCATGCACCATTCTCGATTTGTTAAAGAATCTTAATAAATCGCAAGGAATAAGAGAATATAAAAATCCAGCAACTGTGAGGATTTCAGGCTTTCCAAACCGACTAAACAGAATGATATCTTAATGTAATGGTATCTAAAATTAACGATTAGAAATCGGAACTTAAGGAGCGTTGACGAGCTTGGAAAGCCATAAAGAAAAAATTCTGGTAGTTGACGATGAAGCTAGCATCCGTCGCATTCTGGAAACGCGCCTTTCCATGATTGGCTACGATGTCGTGACGGCTGCCGATGGAGAAGAAGCGCTGGATACCTTTCGCAATGCCACTCCTGACTTAGTAGTTTTGGATGTGATGATGCCAAAGCTAGATGGCTACGGCGTCTGTCAGGAATTGCGGAAGGAATCGGATGTGCCAATTATCATGCTAACGGCT
>NZ_JACJOQ010000501.1:0-2808 GCF_014695635.1 Coleofasciculus sp. FACHB-712
AAGCAGGCGGTGCGTCTCAATCCCAATGATGGCGACGCTTATCAACAATTGGGAGCAATGCTGTTAAAGGAGAACCAGGTCAAAGATGCAGCTGCGGCATTGAGGGAAGCCAAACGCCTCAACCCAAATGATGCCGTGACTCTCTATAATCTGGGCGTAGCTTTGCAACGGCAAGGTCTGCTGGCGGAAGCGATCGCGAATTACCAAGAAGCGATTGTCCTCAATTCCACTCTGGCAGATGCATTTTTTAACTTGGGAGTAACGCTGCAACAAACTGGACGACGCGAAGAGGCAATCCCCTTTCTTTTCCAAGCTAAAACGCTATTCAATCAGCAGGGGAATGCGGACAAAATTGACCAGATTAACCAGTTCCTACAGCAGCTAGGCGCTTCTTGAATTAAAAATTAAAAATTAAAAATTAAAAAACTATCTTTTTAATTTTTAATTTTTAATTTCTTAAATCGGTAGACGATTAATATCCTTGTTGCAGCCAATCACTACCATTGCTGACCCCTTATAAAGCCGCCGGTTGGGATTGGGGTTAATTTCAAATTTGCCCTCGTGGCTGACTGCTAGCAGATTCAAACCATAGCGGCTGCGAAGTTGCAATTCTGAGATAGTTTTGCCGTGAAATTCGTCAGGAATAATAATTTCTACAATACTGTTATCCACGTCCAGATCGAACCGATCTAAAATAGCTGGTTTAGTCAGCGATCGCGCTAAAGTACAGCCCATTTCATGCTCTGGAAATACCACATGATCTGCTCCCACTTTTTTCAGGAGTTTCATATGAATTTCTGACGAGGACTTCGCCACTACATGAGCCACCCCACCTTCCTTTAGATTCAGGGTCGTCACTACGCTAGCTTCCAGATAATTGCCAATCGCCACAATCACCGTATCAAAATCAAAAATTCCTCCCTCTTTAAGGGCAGCGGGTTCTGTCGAATCCAACTGCAAGGCATGGGAAGCAATTTGATCGGTCAAAACTTGGGCTACTTTCTTTTCGTCGGCATCAATGCCCAGCACTTCGTAGCCTAGATGGTGTAGCGTCGAGCAGACGCCACGACCAAAACGACCTAACCCAATGACTGCAAATTGATGCTTGTTAGTAGTGCTGAGACTGCGAAAAAAGTTTAAAGATGATAAGTTCACAAATAAACTCCGGACTGACTCATTGAGTTAGGGATCATTCGTCGAAAACAGTTGCAGGTTTAAACCAACCTTCTAACTTTCAACCTTTTAATCTACAAGCTGCAATTGGGTCACGAACAACTGACAAAAAGCTTGAGGTTACTCAGGTTCTAGCTTATGGAGCATCGAGGGTGCGATCGCTATCCTACCAACAAATTCTCCTCCGGATAGCGGATAATGCTGGGGCTGGGATTTCCGAGAATCGCTGACATCAGGAGCAACACTCCCACGCGACCGATGTACATGGTGGCAATCAATACCAGTTTGGCGAACGTTGAAACACTCGCTGTAATACCAGTAGAAAGTCCAACCGTGGCGAATGCTGAAACAACCTCAAATAAGATTTGGATAAACGCCACCTGTGGATCGCTTAACGCAATTAAAGTCGTGGAACCAATGACCACCAGAAGCGAACCAACCGCAACCCCAGTCGCTTTCACAATTAGCGCCATCGGGATTTGGCGTTGATAAGCAATTACTTCTTCCTTACCTTGTAATGCTGAGAGAGTAGAACTGAGTAAAACCCTTGTCGTCGTGGTTTTAATTCCGCCGCCGGTACTGCCAGGATTCGTCCCAATAAACATGAATGCAATGGTAATAAAAAGAGACGCTTCGGTCAATTTCCCGATATCAATGGTATTAAAACCAGCTGTTCGGGGTGTTACCGATTGAAACCAAGCCGCCATGAGCTTCTGGGGAAAATCAAGTGCGCCAAAGGTTTGGGGATTGTTGAACTCTGTAAACAAAAAGAGAATTGTTCCCAGAATGAGTAGAAACACAGTGGTAGTGGTAGCAATCTTAAAATTGAGAGAAAAGACAACACAAGCTTGACTCTTGGATAAGCGATCGCGCGTCCATAAATACAGCTCCATAATCACTTCATAGCCAATCCCACCCAAAATAATCAAGGCGGTGACAATCAGGTTGAGCAAAGGCGATCGCACGTATTGCATCAAATTATCTGAAAACAAGCCAAAACCTGCATTGTTAAAGGAATTTACACTATGAAAAACTGATAGCCAAAGACCGCGATCAAACCCATAATCGGGTACAAACACCAGCATCAGTAAAAAGATGCCAGTTATTTCAATAATCAACGTAGTGGCAATAATTGAGCGCACCAATTCCACCACACCGGATAATCCTGGCTTGTCGAGGGATTGTTGAATCGCTATCTTCTCTCGGAGTCCAAACTTGCGTCCTAGCAACAGCAACAGGCACGTCGTTGCGGTCATGTAGCCCAATCCGCCCACCTGAACCAGCAAGACAATGAACAATTGTCCCCAAAACGAATAAAATTTCCCCACATCGACCACGGATAAACCAGTCACGCAGACGGCAGACGTGGAAGTAAATAGCGCGATTACCGGATTGCTCCAACTGCCGTCACTGATTGAAAATGGCAGTATTAGTAAAATCGTTCCCAACGTGATGACAGCAAGAAATCCCAGGCAAATGGTTCTGGCAACAGTCATGGTCTAGCGGTCTATCAGGAAAAGTATTTTTAGAGCTTACTGCTTTCCGAGTTCTGGTAGGCTAATTTTCAGCAACACCGCCTGAAAATTTCATGACTTCAACTCTTTATCAGCAAATTCAGCAGTTCTACGACGCTTC
>NZ_JACJOQ010000502.1:0-7212 GCF_014695635.1 Coleofasciculus sp. FACHB-712
TCGGAGTAGTGGTTTCAGCCGCCAGGAACGGGGAGTTAGGAATAGAGACGCTTAGAACACTACTGGCTACACCGATTATTAGACTTAGAAGAAGTGGCGATCGCATTATCGTTAGGCTCCAAATCAGAAAGATTCACTTAACTTCGAGTCTATTCGGCTGTTTCAGCTCTCAGTTCCCGGTTTCTAATTCAGAAACTAGAAAACGATGTAGGAATTTTCTATTTTTAGGCTAAATTATCGGCTGTTGATGCAATCGGGAAATCATTGGTGTTCTCCGTAGACGAGTTGGGTTGTTACACCGCAGCGCACCCTAGAACAACTCAGCTTTGACAACTGAACGTACAGCAATATCTTCAAGGGGTGCACAAAGCAAGCGATCGCTTGTTTAGCCTCTAGAATTGGAAGCATCCAATGAGCGACTCCAACTCATACATTGATTCGGAAACCCTATGTCCTGCCAACACCTCAATGAAGTGACGCTGCAAAACCTAATCCCTAAAGCCAACTATCCGGTGTTTCGCTGTGAAGAGTGCATTCGGATCAATGGTCGCTGGGTGCATCTTCGCATTTGTCAGACGTGCGGTAAGATGCTGTGCTGCGACTCGTCAGAACATCAGCATGCTCGTCGTCACTATGAGGAAACCGGACACACTGTAATCAGCTCAGCGGAGTTAGGAGAGCAATGGCTGTGGTGTTTTGTGGATGAGCAGCAGAAGAATTATTGAAGATGCGCTCCATTGGGGCATCTCCTCAACTTACAAGTAATTTTAAAGAAAGGCGATCGCACAATCCTTCCAAACACTAAATCGAAGAAGGAGCGATCGCCTTAATGCTACAGGTTAGGATTTAGGGTAGGGCGTTCTGATTGAAGTATGGCAAAGCAGGAAAATCCTCTCACGGGAGTTGCACTCATCAAGGAAGTCTGTCGGCGGATTCGGGTTGCCCGTAGCTACTGGGATGCTCATAATAATGCTGCTTGTCGGGGAGAACGTGATCGCGCTTTAGCCCTTTACAACACGCTGACGAAAGAACAAAAAGACCAGATTCCGCAGCAGTTGCGGGTGTGGCTTCGCTATCGCAGTGAAAAATACTTTGGCGCACACCGAACGCCGCCCAAGTCGAAACGAAAGTCGAAGTAGTATTTTCCTTGCATCTAGCCTTCCGTCTCTGGGTTCGCGATGCGACTGTGTCGCCGCTACGCTAACGCTTGGGGATGAACTACTACAATTTCATTGATGCCCCGGAAATCATTTGGGTTAAACGTCAGTAAATGCGTTACACCATGCGCTAACATCACGGCAACCAACCGGGCATCATGTACACGCTTACCCTGAAGTTGGTAGCTTGTCACCAGATTGAACCAGTGAGGGAATATTTGTGGCGTTTCCTCAAGCTGCGGGAACTGATTTAGAATCAGCTCGATTTCAGTACGAGTTTGTTCGACACTCCATCCCAATCCATTCACTTGTGCTGGACGAGTTGCAACAACCCAGAACTCAATAATGTTCTGACTGGTGATGAAAACGCGATCTCGTTGCCTTAGAAGAGTAGCTGTTGCTCTACCAGCTAGTAAGTTCACTGGTGAAGTGCTGTCACTCATGCGAAGTAAAACATTGGTATCGAGGAGATAGTCGGTCATTAGTCGTAGATGTTTTCCCGACGTAACGCTTCATCAGTTAGGTTTGCACCATTCTGATGGCTTTGTACCCACTGCATTAATCGTTCTGCCCGTTCTTCAGGCGTGGCGGTTGCCCAAAAGGGTTGCGCTGGGGGAACGGGGGACAGGATTAAGCGATCGCTTTCCACTTCTATTACAAAGCGGCTATTGGGCTGAATTACCTGTAAAATTTCGGCAGGTAGCTGTAAGGTGCCTGATTCACTCACTTCAACGATCAAAGACATTGCGATCGCCTCCAAGGCATCAATAAGGTGTCTGTTTAGAGCTATTTTACTGATTCTTCAATAAGCTACGATCGCACCAGTCAGCAATATTGAATTATGTCAAAGCAGGAAAATCCCCTCACAGGAGTTGCATTCATCAAGGAAGTCTGTCGGCGGATTCGGGTTGCCCGTAGCTACTGGGATGATCATAATAATGCTGCTTGTCGGGGAGAACGCGATCGCGCCTTAGCTCTTTACAATACGCTGACGAAAGAACAAAAAGACCAGATTCCGCAGCAGTTGCGGGTGTGGCTTCGCTATCGCAGTGAAAAATACTTTGGCGCACACCGAACGCTTCCCAAGTCGAAACGAAAGTCGAAATAGCACTTTCGGAGCATCGCTTTGAGCTAGACTTTTGTACTGTTTAATTTTTTAATAAATTCTTGACTGTCTCAAAAGAATTACCTAAGTAGTATGTCTTTAGCAAATCAAAGACTCGATAATGATTATCTCGAATTGTTTCTATATTCCAATCGTTATACGACATAAAAATATAGTTAGTATTTGCTCTATTCTCTATAGATCCTTTATATTTAGTTTTTTTGTCATGAAATTCTTTGTTACTTAATGATGAATTCTTTTTTCTATCTACAAGAACTATATTTCCCAGCCTATGAACCCATTTTTTATGATCAAGGTCTGAAATATTAGATAATGCTTTACTTAAGCTTCTAGGCATTAAATGCTCTACTGATGAAGTAAGTCTATCGAAATAGAGTTGAGAATTTAGGCTGCTAGTTAAAAGATCAATTTTCAATAGCAAATAGCGAGTTTTGCTAATTCTCTGCCCTGAATATTCACCCCATTTTTCATTATCAAGAAAATCCAGAAAATATTCAATATTAACAGCAGTAGAAGCTTTTTCATCTTGATATTCATATTTTAGGACAGGAGAATCAAGAAACTGTGAGGCTAATTCTTTTAAATCGCCATCTTGCTTCGATATTTCCTCCATTTTCCTTAAAATAATAAAAATTCTTGACTGAAAATTACCTTTACCCGTCAACCAGTAGACTGAGCAAAGGTTATCTAACTTTATTAGGAAATCATATATTCTAAACTCCTTAAAACACTCTCTGTAATGCATCAAAGGAGCAATATAGGCGTTTCCGTAAGTTTTTGTCAGTATATAGTTAAGGTTTACAAAAAAGTTTCCAGCCTCCTTACAACAAATATCATTGCTAGTAATGGCTTGCAAATGTTTAGCATAACGACCAATGACCTCAAAAGTACCCTCCCCTCTAGTTAGCATATTTCTTTTATACATAAACTCGAATGCTTTGTTAAGGCTTTGGTTGTCATCGCTTCTATACTTCATTGTTATGAAAACAACAGCCCATAGAAATTCATCGAATGAGTTATATGGTTCATCAATAGCACTTTCATATTTCTCCCATTTCTCAGCAAATTCTTTTCTGTCTTCCTGGTCTTTTATGTGCCTTAAATTTTGTGCTCTCAAAATATCACTTGCCTGTAGTTGAAGGCCTCGGCTATTTAGTACTGTGAATAAATTGTATGCATCATCAAGGTTGTTAGGAGTTGACAAGTATATAATCAAAACTTTCGTGCAAAGATAAGCATAAAAATCTTTTAAATACTGTTCTACCTCCAATCCCTCATTAGACAGCTCTTGAAACCAAGCGTGCAGTTCTAAAATCGCCGCTGCCATATTTTTGACAGAAACATCATTGTTCTTATCCTGAGAAATTGATCTAAGACTATCGAAATCTTTTGTTCCATTATTTTTGAGTACATATTCTTCTAAAAATTCTTTGTCTTTCCTTATTTCAAACTCTATTCTATTTCTTTCGGGAATGCCGTCAAACTCATCCCTTTCCTGCCTCATCCGAGTCCGAATTTTGTTTTGTAACTCCTTGCTTTTTGATAAGTCTCTTAATACTGCCTGTAAGAGGTAAAGGGTTATAAATCTTTGTTGACCATCTAGTATATCTTGAGAAATATAAACGAAATCTCCCTCCTTAGATTGCTTAGTATTCCAAACCATGCAGCCCAAGAAATACTCCTTATCTTTGTCCCTCTCCATAGCTTTGCGGATATCATCAAGTAAAGCAACTACCTGGTACTTACCCCAAACATATGGGCGTTGATACTCAGGTACATTGTAAAAGCTATCAGCAGAGAAGATATCTTTAATATATTTTTTTCCAGTATCAAGCGTATAAGAAGACATATGGCTCGACTTTATCCTTGTCTTTATGGGGCTTACTATAATATTATGTTCAATATTTTCGCATTCGGCAATGAAGCACCTCATCCAGCTAAAAAAGCTGCCTAATTTACTAAAGAAACTACAGTATTCCAGAATATACATGAATCAATGCAAGGAGTAGCTCTGCACATCAAACCTCTATTAAGACTTTAGAGTGTTTCTTGAAGGTTGATTTTGTACGTTCGCGCAACCCTCAATTCAAGCAGCTACAAGCACATTGCACTGTCTTTACGCCTCAATTTCCCAATCCTCAATCTGCAACCCCTCAATCCGCCCATACTCTCTTGTATTATGTGTCACCAGAGTTAAATTATTTGCAAGAGCGATTCCTTCAGAAAGCTTCTCTAACGCTGCAATTTGTAAATCATAGGCACCAATCGGAATTACCGCACTGGCAAGACACGCACGAATTTGACCACACGCGATCGCAGCCTCATGTTCAAAAGGAAGCGAGGCAAACCGTCCAACTTACAAGCAATTCTAAAAGAAGGCGATCGCAAACGAAGCCTCATCTATTCATGCCTCTAGCTTGGGCGAAATGTTGCCAAGCCAAGGGAAACAGAACCATTCATCGAGAGTCATTAGTTAGTAGTGAATCACTACTACTTTTGCCTTGAGTATGAAGAAAACAACTGCCTTAACAGTGACAGTCCTCACGATCGCTACAGTTGTGGGGACATCTGTGGCACAATCGGCTGGCTTCTTCGCTCAAGCGCCAACCCCTTCCGTAGCTCAAGCTAAACCATCTTGGGAAAACTCCAAGCTAGTTCACACGTTACCCACTGTCGCAAGCTATGCCAAGTTTAGCTCGAATGGACTTCTACTCGTGTGTAATGGTGAACGGGGTAAAGCCATTCAATTGTGGGATGTAAGGAAAGGGGAATTACTCTCATCTATCAAAGCCGACGATACGACTTCCTTTGGAGATGTTGCCATCAGCGCTGATGGACAGTTTGTTGCCAGCATCGTCTACTCGCAAATTGATAAATCAATAGCAGTTGGTCTGTGGAATAGCAAAACCGGAGAACCGATCTGGAAAAAACCAATTTTTACCAATAGCGCAGAGTTTCGCGGCTCTAAGGATTCTGGGGAAAATTTCCCGGCTAGCATTATTTCCAGCTTGGAATTTAGCCCAAACGGACAATCTATTGCCAGTAGCGCCCGAAAATATTTTGGTTCCGAAAATCCGCAGATTCAGCTATGGGATGTAGCAACCGGCGAAAAGCGCTTTGTATTAAAGAGTAATATCAAATCTTTACGAGGGGTGCGTTTTAGCCCTGATAGCCAAGTGTTAGCCAGCCTCGGTTCCAATCAATCTATCCTCAAAGGAGGAACTTATCACTGGCAAGGCTTGATTCAACTTTGGAATCCTAACACAGGTCAACTCCTCCATACCCTAAAAGAAAAAGATCAGTTACTTCCCCAGAGCATGGCGTTTAGCCCGGATGGTCGAACGTTAACCAGCCTGTCAAAAGACGCGATATATGAAGCTCACCTCCGCACTTGGGACGTGAAAACGGGTGCAACTGTGCGTACTGTTTCGGCTTCGGTAGACAGAACGGATGACCAGTTATCACTCAGTCCTGATGCTAAAACCTACTTGGTTGCTGGTCAGGTAGCTGGTTCACGTATTATTAATGTCGAAATTCGCAAAGAATGGCCTCTTCGTGGTTTTGATGTGAGTAGTGGTGCTAGTACAGGATTATTTAGCCCAGATGGTCAGATGTTGGCTGTTCCAACGGTAGCAGGAATTCCGATTTGGCAAGCTTCTGGTAATTAGTAATTGGTTACTTACCAAGGCAGCACTTCTCCATTGGCGTGCCAAAAAGTACCTGTATTTTCCAACGTCAACTCATCAATCCGAGCCAACAACCCCTTCACCGACTCTTCCGGCGTAATGCCAGTAAAGTTCGTCATACGACTTTGAACTAACCCTGGATGCAGAATTGCCACCGCGATCGCACGCGGTTTGAGGTCGAGAGATAGCGATTTGCCAGCCATCGATAACGCCACTTTAGACATCCGATAGCCATAGGAACTGCCAGAGGTATTGTCTGCAATTGAACCCATCCGACTTGTCATCAAGGCGATTTTGGAACCTGCTTTGAGCAGTGGCAATAGCGCATGAGTCACCCGTAAAGGTCCCAGCGCATTAACCTCAAACTGTTCTCGAATGTTCTCAAAATCCAAGTTTTCCAGCGTCACGCGCTTGATAATTCCGGCATTATTAATCAGAACATCAATCGTCGTGTCACCCAGGCGATCGCGCAAAGAAGCAACGGAAGCATCAGAGGTAATATCAATCCCCTCCTCAACCTGCACCCCTAGCTGCTTCAACTCCTCAGCAGCAGTGCGACAAACAGCGATCGCGCGATCGCCCCGCACTTGCAGTTGACGGCAATATTCGTAACCAATTCCCCGATTAGCACCCGTAACCAGATAAGTTGCCATGCGAACTCCAATGTCTTGATTAGAGGGACATTCCTAGACACTCATAGCCTATCTGAAACTGTCGTTTCCCATCCTGTTCCAGAATGCTGCCGGGTGCGATAATTACCCGGTCAAAATCCCCGGTGAGAATCGTGGAATTAGACTGCTTTAGCGCTTATCCTCCGACCTTCAGGCGGGGAATGAGCTTAAAGTATTTCAATTTTCCAGCGTCGTCAGGTTGAGGATGGCTTGTAACCCAACATTCGGAAGTAGAGTCCTTTTTGGGTAAGGAGTTCGGAATGAGTGCCTTCCTCGACGATCTCGCCCTCCTGCATCACAAAAATGCGATCGCAGTCTACGGCAGTTTCGAGTCGGTGCGTCACTAAGATAATGGTTCTTTTGCGACGCAGACGCTGGAGGGTTTCTATCACCCATTGCTCGTGCTTCAAATCTAGCGAACTCGTGGGTTCGTCGAGGATGAGTATCGGAGCCTTCGTCGCTAGCGCCCGCGCGATCGCTAAACGCTGCCGCTGTCCGCCGGAAAGGTTCTGTCCGCCCTCGCTGAGCATCGTATCGTACCGCTCCGGCAAGGCTTCGATGAACTCAGCCGC
>NZ_JACJOQ010000503.1:0-15567 GCF_014695635.1 Coleofasciculus sp. FACHB-712
AGGCGTTCGAGCAACAACTTATCAATCAATTGACGAGTTGCCTCATCAATCGGTTGTCGGGTTGCATTCTCGACGAACTGTCGCCCACACTCCTGGCAACGGAATCGCGGTTTACCGTAATGGGTACGTCCGTATTTGATGATTTGAGCTAATTGGCACTTGGGACAGTTCATTGCGCCGTTTGTAATGGTTGATGTCTCTTGAGTACCAGCCTACCATTACTATTCATGACTACCAAAATTTTTAGTATCATTCTGACTTCCAGACGACTTTACGCTGGCGGTAAGATTAAAGCCAAGGCACGATTTAGAATCTCTTTTTTATTAATGAGTTGTTCTAATTCTTCTGGCTCATAACGTCCTTCTTCTACCTCTAGGGAAGCCTCATCAATAGCATTCAAGTAGGCTTCTTCTAGGGTTTCAACCAACTCTTCTGGCGCTAGGTAGTAACCTCCTGCTTTACGACGCTTATTTTCCCTCTGAATTTCTCGAACAGAATTGCGAATCGGGACTTCCCAAGAACGAGTTGTGCGACTTTCAGCTTGCTGTTTAATTAGATGCAGTAGCAGAATCACTGCATAACTACGAATCGTCTTAACTATATCGTTTCGGCTCATTTCTTCGAGTTCTTCTACAATCGCTAACGATCCTTGGATGTCACCCTTTAGTAGCAATTCTTTAAGGTCTAATAGTTCTTCCATAACGGCTGATTTAATCCTCAGTTGTTTCTATGGGATTTTGAAGCGATCGCTCATCTGCTTGGGCGTGGCAACGTTCCAGCTTTTCACTCACCTTAATAGTTCTTGGATGCTCTGTCCCTAAGCATCCCTCAAAAATCTCTAAGGATTGGTTGTAAAAGGTGTCAGCCTTATCATATCGCTCTTGAAATTCGCAGAGCTAAGCTAGGTGGTTGAGGGTTTTAGCTACATCAGGATGCTTCTCTCCATCCAGGCGTTTCCGCATTTCCAATGCTTGCTTGTATAACGGTTCGGCTTTCTCATCACCTTCAGAGGTAAATCAACCGAACTAAAGTCAAAGCGATCGCCCTCTTAACCCGCTTTCGTCGGGTTTCGTTTGTATAGCCACGATTTCTAATCGCCGGGGCTTCTGAGACCACCCAACCAACTTCGTACAATAAAGAAGCAACTCGCGCTAGCCATTCTTGATTGTGAAGCAAGCCTTAAGCGGTTCCGCCCCTAACTTTCAGCCTTGTCAGATTGTTTGTTTAGACCATGAAAATACTCGCCTGTACGCTGACGTGATACAAGTTGTCGATTCACGGCAGATATGTTGGGTGCGTCCTTTGATGCTTACTATCGTTCCAGACGATAATGCCAACGTGTTACCAACGCTGTACGATTTGCGTCAGGGTGCCGATTTAGTATGGCCTGTAACGCTGTTTCGACCAGCACTGGATACCGAGGTGATTCCCCTGTTAATGCAACTGGACGCCCCAGATGCGACAGCGGACGCCTCTGAGGCCCATCGGCAACTCAGTTGGTTTGTCCGCCAAGTTTGGCAAGCCAATCAGAGTGATTTTCAGGCTTCGTAGCGAATTTCAGCTTTTCTGATGCGTTGAATCGCTTCCTGCATCCGTTCATCTGCCACGGTGAGGGCAATCCGAAAAAAGCCTTCCCCAGCAGCACCAGACCCGTTTCCAGGGGGCACGATCGGACCGCATTTCTCCAGTAACAGGGTGACAAATTCCGTTGAGGTATAACCTTTGGGAACGGGTACCCAAATAGAGAGGGTTGCTTTGGGAGGCTCAATAGGCCATCCTAAAGATTGCAATCCTTCGACGATGATATTACGACGGTTTTGGTAAACTGACATCACCGCTTGGCGTTCTTCTTGTGAGGTTTCATAGGCAGCGATCGCTACTCGTTAAATTGCCTTAAAGATGCCAGAATCTACATTGGTTTTAACGCGTCCCAGTCCCTTAATTTTGCTAGGATTCCCCACAACAAAACCAACCCGCCCGGCGGTCATATTGTAAGACTTAGATAAACTTTGAAATTCTATGTTTAAGCCAGCGACACCAAAGCGGCGTTCCATCCAATCCGCAGCAGTTTTGCGGTATTCTTTAGTTCCCAATCGGGGGGATAGTTAAGAGTCGAAGGCTCGTCAATCGCCTCATGCATCGCCTGGACAATATGTGCTGGCGTCGGGCGGTCTGGAGCGCCAACTCCACTGTTGATGATGTCCACCCTTTGGCGACCGTTTCATGCTGCTTGCGATTAATCTTGGCAAATAGGTAGGACGGGGTCTTTTCTAAACGTTTGGCAAACTGCACGACGATTTAACAACTGAAAAAAAGAGCAAGTGCAAACAATTAGACAGTTGACCGCCAGGTGAGTCAAACGGATGAGAGATTGGTTTACAAAGATTCCAACGGCACAAGTATTGTCTCGTGCCATCGACTAAATCTGCCTTAAATTTTTAATGTCTTTCATGCACTTGGTACCAGTTGAATTCGACCGGCATCCATCTCTGACATGAGTAATTCCAGTGCCTCATAATCAACGTCAGAAATGTGACCCATTCTGGTCAATTCATAATTTATTTCGTTCTCTATATCTGGAGTTAATTTCTTAATATAGAGAGCTTTTTCTACCAGTTGACGAATCGCGTATGTAGTTCTCATAAAAACCGATAGAACTCCGCATTTAAAAATTATCGTTTGAATATATAGATGAACCAGTGATCTAAAACTAGACTGTAAAGTGATCTAAATCACTGTGAGTTTCGCCCCAATTGCCGCTGATTTTTTAAATAATTTCCGACAACTCCATGAAGCTTCGGAGTTGATGCTTTATAGCAATAATATTATCGTTGATGAGTTTTAATCGTGTGAAGAATAGCCGCAGATGTCTGTTTGAAGACCTAAGCCCCTGCCTTGCAGAAATGCGCTTCGCATAGGATTATACAAAGAATACATCTGTCTTTGGTTAGATGCAGCGATTGTAAAAGATGGATAGAAGAATTTTGTTAATATAGAACTTCTAGAAAGTCCGTATTAGAGAACACGTTCTCAGGCAATCTTATTGAAAACTTTATATAAAAGGAGGTAACTAATGAAGATTTAGCAAATTACCTAAAAGGGGGTAGGCAATATCATATTTACCGTTTATTGTCGAAGCTATTACACAAATTTTTGTTTAGAGTTGAAACAGGATATTGTCATGCAAAATACGCTAGTTCGCCCCAACGTTGCAGTTATTCGCCCCCAAGGTCATATCAATGCATCGAATGCGGTTGAGTTCCAAGGTCAACTGACAGCAGCTGTTTCTTCACCCGATCAATCCATTGTGCTAGTTGATATGGCGCAAGTAGAGTTCCTCGATAGTGCTGGCTTGATGGCGTTTGTTTCGGCTCACCGTTTAGCACACAGTCTAGGACGGCGGTTTAGCCTCTCTTCAGTGTCGCCCTCCATTCGGATGATTTTTGAACTGGCTCAACTTGACGGAGTCTTTGAAATTTTAGAAAGTCCTGCCGCCTTGGAAGCAAACATTGGGGTATAGGAACAAGGAAATACTTCTAAAGGAAAAACTGAGAGGTTGAGCGCTGTTGCTGAGTGCTAATCCTGAATTGGTGCTAGGGTTGAATCTGAGGCACTGGAAGCAGGGAGCGTTTTGCAGTGGCGATCGCAGTCGAGAAACTACTTACAGCAGAGATACAGAAACCAGCTCGTTATTTGGGAAACGAGCTAGGAGCCGTCCACAAACCTTGGGAAGCGGCGGCAGTACGGTGGGTTCTGACCTACCCAGAAATCTATGAAGTGGGTGCATCGAATCTTGGGCATATTATTCTCTACAACATATTGAATGCTCAATTGGGGCAGCTGTGCGATCGCGCATATCTACCAGCCCCAGATTTAGCGGCGAAACTCCGAGAAACACAGACGCCCCTATTTGCCGTGGAATCGCGGCGAAGTCTTACAGATTTTGACATTTTGGGCTTTAGTCTCAGCTACGAGCTAGGAGCCACCAATATCCTGGAAATGCTTGATTTGGCCGGGATTCCTCTGACGTGGCGAGAAAGGCTCACCAGCACAGACGCAGGGGAAAGTGAAGAATTTCTCTGGAATTATCCCCTGATTTTTGCTGGGGGACAGACCGCAACCTCGAATCCCGAACCTTACGCAGACTTTTTCGATTTCCTGGCTCTGGGAGATGGCGAGGAAGTGCTGCCAGAAATTGGCTGGGTAGTGGAAAAAGCCAAAAAAGCTCAACTCAGTCGAGAACAACTATTGTTGAATTTGGCACAAGTACCCGGCGTATATGTGCCTCAGTTCTATGACATGGCAGAAGATGGCTCAGTCCATCCTAATCGCCCGGATGTACCCCAGCGGATTTTACGGCGAGTTGCTGCCCCCTTGCCAGCTTATTCCATCGGGCTAGTGCCTTATGTAGAGACAGTCCACGACCGACTGACCATTGAAGTGCGGCGCGGCTGTACTCGCGGTTGTCGCTTCTGCCAGCCTGGAATGCTGACTCGTCCGGCGCGGGATGTGGAACCGCAGGAAGTCGTAGAGGCAATTGAAAAGGGAATGCGGGCGACGGGATATAACGAGTTTTCCCTACTCTCCTTGAGTTGTTCGGATTATCTATCTCTACCGGCGGTGGGGATGGAAATCAAAAATCGCCTCAAAGATGAAAATATTTCCCTCTCTTTACCCAGTCAACGGGTAGACCGATTTGATGAAGATATCGCGAATATTCTGGGCGGGACGCGACAAAGTGGGCTGACTTTCGCGCCGGAAGCGGGAACCCAGCGGATGCGGGACATTATCAACAAGGGGTTGACGAACGCAGAATTGCTGCGAGGGGTGAAAACCGCCTACGAGCAGGGCTGGGAAAAAATTAAGCTGTATTTTATGATTGGTCTGCCTGGAGAGACGGATGTAGATGTGGTCGGCATTGCCGAAACTATCCGTTGGCTACACCAAGAATGTCGGACTGAAGGCAGAAAGCGTCTGCATTTCAACCTGACGATTTCTAACTTTACGCCGAAGCCTCACACGCCTTTCCAGTGGCACTCTGTCTCTACAACTGAGTTTCAACAGAAGCAGAAACTTCTCCGCGACGAGTTTCGCGGGATGAGGGGGGTGAAGGTAAACTTCACCGATGTGCGACTTTCGGCGATGGAAGATTTTATTGGACGGGGCGATAGGCGTCTGGCATCAGTGCTGCGTCGTGCTTGGGAACTGGGTGCGGGGATGGATGCCTGGTTTGATAGTGTGGAGCGGGCTTTTGCGGCTTGGGGAGACGCGATCGCAGAATCTGGCTTAACCTGGAAATACCGCCTTGTTGAAAATGGCGAATGGAACTGGATGGAGAATCGGAATCAACCGCTACCCATTGACGATTCCCAATCCCCAATTCCCAATCCCCAATTCGATGCGCCGTTGCCTTGGGATCATATCGATACGGGAATTGATAAGAACTGGCTAATCGCTGACCTGAAACGGGCTTTAGAAGCTGCGATAGTGCCGGATTGCTCGTTTGAAGGCTGTTCTCACTGTGGCATTTGCGGATCTGACTTTGGGCACAATATTGTTATCAAGCCGCTGCCGATACCAGAATTTGCCGGACACTTCACGCCGAATACAGATAGGGTGCAGCGGTTGCGGGTTTGGTTGGGTAAGCTGGGCGATATGGCGCTGGTGAGCCATTTAGATTTGGTTCGCCTGTTTGACCGTGCTGTGCGTCGGGCGGCATTGCCAGTTGCTTTTACGGGCGGGTTTCATCCCAGTCCCCGCATTTCTCCAGCCAGTGCGCTGTCATTGGGATCAACCAGTGAAGGTGAAATTGTGGACTTTGAGCTAACCCAGGCGATGGATGTGGCGACATTCCAGGAGAAGTTAGCTGCCCAGTTGCCGTCTGATATCCCGGTTTATCGGGTGGCAGATGTTGATTTGAAGGCTCCTTCCGCGACTCAGTTGTTGGAAAAAGCTGAGTATTTGATTGCGGTGGCAGCGGTTGAGTCGGCGTCACCAGAGGAGTGGGAAAGCTGGGTAGAGGCGATTAAAGCCAGTGAGAGCATTTTAATTGAGCAAACGACGAAGTCTGGGAAGAAGAAACAGATCAATCTGCGCGATCGCTTGTTTGAATTGGAGGTCAATGAGCCTCAAAGACGCGCCAGCGAAGCGAAGGGCAATATCCCATTAGTCTGCCAAGAAAAAGCGGCAGAAGGCGTTGTTCTGCGTTATTTGGGCAGTTGTCAAAATGATGGAACTGTACTAAGACCAGAGCATATCGTCTTGATGTTGGAGCAAGTGACGGGGCGGGAGTTTCAGCTGTTGCACGCTCACCGACGTCAGCTGCTTCTGAAGGATTGATTGCCGAATCGGGATTCCTGCCATTGGCGACATTCCCCTACCGCTATCCGAACAACCTGAGTTTATGTTGTTCTTGGGAACGTCTGGCAAAACGATGGTTGCTGGCGGACACACCAGCCAAAGAGGTGGCGTGCCAGTCAATCTCGGTTACGCCATCTGTCTGTATCGATACCTGAGTTTACGATGAAGGTTGGCTGATTTGCCTGGATGGAACCAGCGGTAAAGTCTGGCAGGCAAATCAAGCCGGTCAGCTTCGGATAGCTGGAATTGTTGAATTTTAGCGATAGTTGCGATCCAGAGTATCCAAATTCTGGTTCTCTGGCTAAGTTTGGGAACGAAGAACAAACCTTCAGCTTTTGATTAAGTCCAATGATGATTAAGCCCAGTGAGTGTGCGATCGCTCTTGCACTACTCTTTGATAAACTGCTTCAGTTTGTTTCGCTATCTTCGACCAGCTGAACCGACGCTCTAAATCTTCATAAGCGTTGTCAACTAGCCACTGGGCGTAACCTGGATTTTTTAGCACTTCTAAAATGCCCCAGGCGAGAGAATCCCAGTTGTTCGTCTGGGTAACAACCCCAGTCTTCGTGTGTTGCACGACTTCCGGTAAACCCCCCGTGTCCGATACCACAACGGGCACGCGGGCGGCAAAGCTTTCTAGGGCAACAATGCCAAAAGGTTCGTAGAGGCTGGGAAATACGGCGCAGTCAGCAACGGTTTGGAATTTATCTAGGTCGGCATCTGACATAAAGCCGGTGAAATAGCAGTCGTCCCAAATGCCTAAATTCCAAGCTTGCTGCTTCAAGGGGTCAGTATTGCCGCCGCCAATAATCACAAATTTGACATTACCCCCCATTTCCCAAAGGACTTTCGGGGCAGCATTCAACAACACGGAAACGCCCTTTTCGTGGGACATTCGACCCACATAGTAAACAATTTTCTCCCGATCGTCGGCAAACTGACGACGGAAGTTCAACGCATCAAACTCGTGCCAGCGTGGTTTTTTTTCCGGTCGGATGCCGTTGTATATGACATCCATTTTATCCCAAGGAGTTTCTAGCGCTCGTTCTCCTTCTTGGCGCATATAGTTGGTACAAACAATAATCCGCCAAGAGTTATAGGCGAGAAGTTTTTCTTTGCCGCTAATGTAGCGGTGGTCGTCGTTGTAGATGCCGTTGTAACGACCAAATTCTGTGGCGTGAATCGTAGTAATCAGCGGCACTTTAAAATTGTGCTTGAGAGCGATCGCGGCATCTCCCACCAACCAATCGTGGGCATGGATCAAATCGAACGGGCCATCTTCCATCATCAGCTTCCCGCCGTGAATCCCCATGCTCTGGTTCAAATTCACGACCCAGTGAAAGAAATCATAACCGTAGCCCACTGGCACCCGATGCACGTGGACGCCATCTACCACCTCGTACAGCGGCGCGTGACCAAACTCTACTGTTAGCAAGTGGACTTCATGCCCTAGTTTAATCAGTTCTGGATATAACTCCCCTACATGGCGGGCAATTCCTCCGACAATGCGCGGCGGAAATTCCCAAGTCAGGACTAGAATCTTCATTTCCCCCAATCCCCTCAATTCAGTTACAAATCGCTACAGATCGACATAGTTCTAAAAATTATAGTCTCCTAGTTGGGACAATGAGGGTGTGATAGATTTAAATAATCTTTTAACCCTGAGCAAAGATAAACACTCAATCTATTTCTATTGTTGCTTTTATTTGAGGGATAAACAGTTAATACAATAAGAAGTAAGAAAAGAATAAATTATGAAATGTGAAGCCAAGAATTTATTCCTTTTCTGGCTCTATACCTCAATCGCTTTCAGGCTACCGCTAGCTCTTGATGTACTGCGAATAGGCATTTCAATAACAAAGTTTGTCCCTAAATAAACTCTAAAAGACACTTCAATTGCCTATCCGGTTTTTCCACAATAATTCTCAGATTAATTAAGCACCCCAGAACGATGCTCTTACCCATTGGTTTAATAGTGAAAAAGAAGGCATTATTTGCCATCTATATTGCCATTTGGGAACATCTCTGACTTCCGTGGGAATGCGGATGTTGCCGGGTTGATATGGAATTGCTCGGTACGTACGATCGCATAGTCTGCCGCTAGATGGGACAAAAGACGAATTTAAGTTAGAGAAATCTGTTGGCGAAATGCCTGCCAAGCCGCGATCGCTTGCTCGTTCGAGACAACTCCTTTTTGCATTAAGATAACGCCATCTTTGAAGTCAATGATGCCATACTCCCCACTACCAGATAGCCGATCGATCGCGGGAACACTCTGTTGCAATAATCCCCGTTCTTCGTTGAAAGCAGCTTGATACTGCTGTGCTTGCCACAAATCAGCAATAATGTAATCTACATTGACCACTTCACCAGCATCATTGCGGAGTTGCAAAGAAGGAAAGCGGATGATTTCGCGGCGACCCGAAAGATGGGGTACAAGATAGGTGGTAGTCGCTACACTAGCGTCAGGCGGAATCTGAGCCAATAAAGGGCGAACTTGGCTGACGTGTTCCCACTGCCGCGTCACGGGAATATAAACCAAAGGCTGAATCGACTCTGGGATCAGGAAGTAAAAAGTCCGATTAGGGTTTGAAGTGAACGTAAAAAATATTGAAAGGCAGAGACAGACGATCCAAAAACGCCGAAACGACGGCGAAACCGATTTGGGATAATTATCTGCAACCTCAGCCTCATCCCTCTCAGCCTCATCCCTCTCTGATGTCTGAGCTTTTCGCCCCCCTTTAAAATCTCTTATCCAAATTCTAAAGTCGCTTTGCCCTGCCCACCAGAGAATCGCCCCGTAAAATAGCCCCGGCACGATTGTCATCGCATAGCGAATATTAATGGCGAGAACCGACTGTCCCTTCCCTAATAAAAGTTTCAAGAGGGGAAATCCCGCTACCATCCAAGAAGCAGGAGAAATTGCTGGCACAAAAGCCAAGGGCAACCATTGACCTAATAAATACTTAATCGTGCCAAAGAAGGGTGAAAACAGCTCGACGATAAGCCGCCAAGGGTTACTTACCATTCCCCAGATAATTTCCAGGGTAGAAGCTTCTTCGCCATCCGCATATTGCCCAAACCGCTCCATCATAAACCGCTGAGAAATATCCTCGGAGAACAGCGGCATGATCAGATTGGTGAGGACAATCATGTAAGCAAAGCTGAGAGTACAGACGGCAAGACCCGCCTTGGGATAGCGTTTGCTCAGGATCATGTAAAACCCGATACTAAACAGGCTCACGCCCGAATCTTCCCGAACCGCCAAAATCAAAACCGCCAGCACCCAAAATAGCCACCACCAGCGCTTTTCCATTGCCAGGAGCAATCCAAAGGTAAAGAGGGGAATTTGGCAAATATCGTGGAAATTAGCTAAGGTAGGGCCAAGAACGGCGTTAGCGCCGTAAAAGCTGATAGTAATTAGGGCAGAAATCCCCGGTTCCAGATGCTGTCGAGCGAGGACGTATAGAACCAAACCGGCAGCGGTTACGAGCGTAACTTGCAAAACAGTGAGCGTTGCGGGTGACGGAAACAGGGCATACAAGGGTAGCCACAGCAAAAGGGCTGGGGTGAAGTGTTGCCCTAAGCGATGATAAAAAACTTCTGGGACTTCGCCATTGTGGACGACGTTGGTAGAAAGCTGCGAAGAAAGAGAACTCTGAAAGAAGCGACCGTGAATGCCGTTCCAGAAGACTTGGTTAAAGATGCCTTGATCGTAGGAGGAATAAAAGGTGAAGTGCCGATGCAGGGTCAAAAAGAGAGCAAACAAAAAAAATGCGATCGCTGCACCCATCACCATCCGTAACGCTGGCTGCTTGTGTAATTTCAACAACATCACTCACAATCGTTTATAAATGTTAAATAGATATTAAATTGAAAGCGGATCTTCGCTTCTCGTCCACTCTCAGTCAATACCCCTAAGAATTAAAGTGTCATCGGTTGGTTCCCAGTGCTGAAACCAGATTACATAAAGGCAGCTCTTGAAAAACCTACCCATTCTGAAGCATCGCTACAGCTACTGCTGTTTGTCGATGAGCGTCCGAGTTCGCGTAAACAGATCCAGCAAATCCAAACGTATCTGGAGAGCTTAAAGACCGAGGTTCCTTTTGAACTTCAGATGGTCGAGGTCGGAGAGCAGCCGTATTTAGCCGAACACTTTAAACTGGTGGCAACCCCAGCTTTGATCAAGATTCATCCGGAACCCCGACAGACGCTAGCTGGGAGTAATTTGATCGCTCAATTGAAGAATTGTTGGCCTCGCTGGCAGCTGTGTGCCGAAGAATATCAGGAGACTTTAGCACAGGACCGGGAGACAGATTCACCGACCACCGCAGAAACCTCAGCGATTCGGTCTGTTGCTCATTCCGCAGAACTGATTCAACTGTCTGACGAAATTTTTCGCCTCAAGAAAGAAAAAGAAGAACTGCTAGAGCAGCTACAGTTCAAAGACCGGGTACTCGCTATGTTAGCTCACGACCTGCGGAGTCCCCTCACAGCCGCCTCTCTAGCAATGGAAACCTTGGAATTAAGCTTAAATTCAAACAATAGCAACAGACACGCCAAGCTAACACCAGCACTGACCGAGCAGTTAAGCAAGCAGGCTCGTACCCAAATCCGCGTGATGGATCGGATGATCGCAGATATTCTGCAAGCCGCCAGGGGTACGAGTGCCCAATTGCATATTCAACCGCATAAGTTGGACTTGGGGGCGCTTTGTCATGAGGTCATTAATTCACTGAAAGCTCGGTGTCAGGGGAAATCTCAATCTTTGGAAACCGATATTCCCCAGGATTTGCCCTATGTCTATGCGGATGAAGAACGGGTGCGCCAAGTGATAGTCAACCTTCTGGATAACGCGATTAAGTACACGCCGGAAGGTGGCAAGATTCAAGTTGCAATGCTGCACCGCACGACTCAGAAAATTCAGGTGAGCGTTGGCGACACGGGTTTTGGTATCCCTGCGGAGAATCAAGAGCGCATCTTTGAAGATCGCTATCGCCTAGAGCGAGACCAAGAAAGAGACGGGTATGGGATTGGTCTTGGCTTATGCCAGCGGATTATTCGGGCGCATTATGGGCAGATTTGGGTAGACTCAAATCTCGATAAGGGCAGTATTTTTCACTTCACGCTACCAGTTTACAGATAATTAAAAATTAACTCTTTAGCTTAATTTGACGTTCAACTGCAAAACTAATCGCAATGAACAAAACGGTTAAACCCTGGATGGCGTAAACGACGGTGACTGGGACGTTGGCGCTGCGTTGCATGACGTTTGCGCCGCTGCGGAGGATACCGAAGAATACGGAAGTGAGGACGATACCGGCGAGATTACCACGACTCAGGAGTGCGATCGCGATCGCATCAAATCCATACCCCGGTGAAAAACGGTCGAATAGTCGATATTTCAGCCCCATGACTTCACCCGCACCCGCTAATCCTGCGAATCCTCCAGCGAATGCCATTACAGCGATGATAGTGCGTTCTACCGACATCCCCGCGTAACGAGCGGCTGTGGGATTTTGTCCGACGGCTTCGATTTGGTATCCTAAAGGCGATCGCGTCAGCAATACCCACAATATTCCTGTTGCGATTAATCCGATGAAAATCCCCGCATGAGCTTGTGTTTGGGGCAGAATGATGGGTAATCGGGCGGATTCTTCGATTAAAGGAGAAAAGGCACTCGGCGCACCTGGTGCCTTCAAGGGATTATTCACCAGATATCCGACAAAGTTCAGCGCCACATAATTGAGTAGCAGCGTGGTAATCACTTCATTTACACCGCGCACTGCTTTCAGATAACCCGGAATGAATCCCCAAATTCCCCCTAATAAAAATCCCCCCAACAGCGCCAGCGGTACGTGAATTAATGCGGGTAATCCTTGCAGAGATAGCCCCACCAAGGCGCTACCGAGTCCCCCCATGTAAATTTGCCCTTCAGCGCCAATATTGAACAAACCCGCCTTCAAAGGCACCAGCACCCCCAAACTCGCTAATAATAAGGGTGCGGTTTTGGCGATTGTATTGGCAAAGCCGTAGTAGTCTGCGAGAGATTCTTTAAAGAGAATGCCGTAGGCGGTGATGGGATTCGCCTTTGCCAGCAAGATAAGAACAGCACCGACGAGGAGGGCGGATGCGATCGCAACAAGCGGCGATAATATTGGCAGCAGTACAGGTTGAATCCGATTTGTTGTCATAACTGTGGGACTTCGCTAAGACTCCCACAGACTGAAGTCTGGGGCTATACAAACTAAGCCTGCCTACGCAGGCTGAGAATAATTTTTGTATTTTAGATCGCGCAGGAGGTCTTTATTTGTGTAGCTACGATTTCAGCCGTCAGGCAACAGTTGAACTTAGCAGCGATCGCTACCCTTCAACACCCGCCGAGATGCCACCAGTCATCAAATAACCGATTTGTTCCACTGTGGCAGTGGCAGCATCTAAGATATCCACGAATTGTCCTTCATACATGACGGCAATGCGATCGCTCATTGCCATAATCTCTTCTAATTCTGTCGAAATATACAAAATTGCCGCACCTCGTTCTCGTTCAGCTAATAAGCGTTGCTGCACGTATTCAGTCGCACCGACATCTAAACCGCGTGTCGGTTGCATTGCCACAATTAAAGCTGGGTTGCCAGAAAGTTCTCGTGCTAACACCACTTTTTGTTGATTGCCGCCGGACAATTGGCTAACTTTAATCGATGGATTTTCAGCGCGAATATCAAAGTTTTGCATTGCCTCAACCGCATGATGATTAATTACCTCATACTGAAGGAACCAACGGCGGCAAAATGGCAGAAATTTAAAAACTTTGAGAATGAGATTTCTGGCAATACTAAATCCCATCACTAAACCCATTTTCTGCCTATCCTCCGGAATATAAGCTGTAATTCTTTCTCCCCTTCTTTCCCTTGCAATCTGGGTTTCCACCCGCTTCGCTAGAATGTCTTTACGGTTCATTATTCTACCCGAAGTAATCGCACGCAAACCTGCAATCGCTTCTGCTAACTCTCGCTGTCCATTGCCATCAACACCCGCAACTCCTAGTATTTCGCCTGCGTGGAGTTCAAAAGATATATCTTTTACAACCAGCAAATTCCGCTCATCCTGCACCTGTAACTTCTGCACTTCTAACACTACTTCACCATAGAAAGGAACAGATTTATACAGTTGAAATAAGATTTCTCTCCCTACCATCAACCGTGCTAATTCTTGAGTGTTTGTATCTGCGGTTTTAGTTGTCGTCACCACTGCACCTCGGCGTAATACGGTGACAGTATCGCAAAGATTCATCACCTCTTCTAGCTTGTGACTGATAAAAATAATCGTATGTCCCTCTTTAGCAAGTTGGCGCAAGATAGCCGCTAATATCTTTACTTCTGGCGGCGTCAGCACCGCTGTTGGTTCATCTAATATCAGCAACTTGGCGTTGCGGTAAAGTGCTTTGAGAATCTCTACCCGTTGCTGAACTCCTACAGGTAAATCCCCCACTTTTGCGAATGGATTTACATCTAAACTATAAGACTGAGCGAGTTGCGCGATCGCCTGCGCTTTCTCTTTTATATTTAGCCGCAAATCGAAGCTGGTTCCAAGAATAATATTTTCGGTTACTGACAATTGCGGCACCAACATAAAGTGCTGGTGAATCATGCCAATTCCATGCGCGATCGCGTCACTTGCTGAAGCAATTTGTATTGGATTATCTTGCAAGTATATTTGACCGGAATCTGGCTGATAAAGTCCGCAAAGGATATTCATTAAAGTAGTTTTACCAGCTCCGTTCTCGCCTAGCAGAGCATAAATTGATCCGCAACTAACGCTCAAGTTTATGTTGTTATTAGCGATAAAGGTGCCAAACCGTTTGGTAATACCTTCAAGACGTAAATAGGTCATTTTTAATATTTCTTGGTAATTGGCTTAGCCAATATACCGCCGGGGAATTAATTCCCCGGCGGGTGATAGGCGAAGAGATATCAACTGAATTAAGCTTGCTTCACACACCGAGTATCTTTTCCTCCCTCTTTACACGACTCAAATGTAACTTTTTTAGCTAATATTGCCTGCTTCGTATTAAGTGCTTTTTCTTCTACATTTTTTGGCACCATTGCCCCGAATTTACCAAGATAGAGAATCTCAGGATTTTCCAAACCAATTTTATAAATTTCACCTTTCAGATTGCCCTTCAAAGCAAGATCGGCTAAGTATGCGATCGCTAAGTCAATTCGCTTCACCGCACTGGTTAATACTGCCTTTGGCGCAACATCCAGCTGATCTGTGGTATTGCCGAAAGCAAAAACTCCCTTCTCCGCGGCGGTTTGCAGCACCGCAGGAGAAGCATTATCCAGCCACTGATAAATCACATCAACGCCTGAAGAAATCAACGCTTGCGTCGCTTCCTTCGCCTTAGCCGCATCATTCCAATCGCCTGTGTAACTTGCAGCGATTTTAATATCTGGCTTAACAGATTTTGCACCTAACTCTAATCCCCGCAATTCTTCATCAGTTGCTTGAAAAGATTGAGCCGCTAGATAAGCCATTTTATTTGATTTTGTCATCAAGGCACCCATGATGCCGCATAGATAACTGGTTTGCAAATGATCGATTCGCAAAGACGCCATGTTATCGCCTTTCACCGTACCATTGACACCGACAAAAAACGTCTTCGGAAATTGCGCTGCTACCTGCTCAATCGCCGCATCAAATTGTCCCCCGTGGGCATACACTAAGTTGTAGCCACGACGCGCAAAATCTGACAAAGCTTCTGCCTGATCCGCTTGTTCCACCTTCTCAACGTGAGCAATTTCAACTCCTAGCTGTTCTTTAGCAGTTGTCACGCCTTCATAGCCAGCCTGGTTCCAAGCTTTATCTGTGATAATCCCTGGCAAAACGATGGCAACTTTTAAATCCTTACCCGTTTTAGCAGAAGTATCCCCGCTAGCTGCTGTTTCTGTTGGGGTAGGACTGCCATTGCAAGCCTTCAGCAACAGACTGGTACCCAAGGTAGCTGAACCGTACAGGAGAAATTTGCGCCGACTATATTCCATCATGCGATCGCCCTCAGATAGATAGTCTTAATTTTGCGCGATTCCGGGATGCGATCGCTATGCTAACGCCAGTCTATTTTTCCAACTGTTGGCTGAAAACAAAGTAACATCAAACTGAATAAACTGAAGAAGCGACAAAATTTGTCAGCAAATTCTAATCGTT
>NZ_JACJOQ010000504.1:0-4072 GCF_014695635.1 Coleofasciculus sp. FACHB-712
TAATTTCCTAATCGATGTGTTTTCTTGTTCGTATGCTTTGACTACTTTTTCTCGAAAGTCGATGGAGTAAGGTTTCATTCTACCTGTTCATGCACTGACCTCAATGTACTCTATATACCTGCAATCTGCTGTATTTGCCAACGACTATCTATTATTCCTCATATAATTGAAAATTATGAACTTTGAAATAACGATTAAGAATTATCGATGCTTTTCCGATTTGAATCCTGTTCGCTTTGTTTTCCAAAAAGGATTCACCGCCTTTGTAGGAGTTAATAATGCAGGTAAGTCATCACTGCTAAAGTTTTTCTATGAATTTCGCTCTATTTTTGAACAACTATCGATTGATAAAGATAATGGTTTTAATTTTACTAACAAAGATAATATTTTTAATTCTGTATTAAGTGGCAATTATATTCCTTTTAAAAAACCTTCTACTGTCCGGTATATTGAAGAATTATTTTATAACGGCAATGAACGCTCCATAACAATTGAAATTAAGCTAAGTGAACCCGTTTCTTCTTCAAATCCACTGATAGATAAAGTCCAAAAATTAGTTTTAACAATTCCTAGAGCTGAGAACAAGTTTACCGCGAAACTATATTATCATACAGGTGATATTTTAAGTCGCTATGAAGCCAACTTTTACAAACCATTTGGGGAAATTTTTTATAAACTTAAAAACACTTTATATATAAGTTCATTTCGCAATATTCTCAATGTAGAATTTATGAGGAAAGAGGGTGAAGACAGCCAATTTTCCGTAGAAAAAAAATATTTTGATATTGATGCAGGTATTTATTTTCTAGAAAAATGGCGTTCTCTAAAACATGGTAGCGATAAAAGAGGCCAAGAAATTCTTTATACAGTTACTCAAGATATTTGTAGAATTTTTAATTTTAATAGTTTGGAAATCAATGCTTCGGATGACGAATTTACACTTTTTCTGATTATTGATGGAAAAAGCTATAAACTTTCAGAGCAAGGATCTGGAATTACTCAATTTATTCTTGTTCTTGCAAACGCAGCTATCAAACAGCCAGATTATATCTTAATAGATGAACCAGAACTCAACTTACATCCCTCTCTTCAGCTAGATTTTTTGACAAGCCTTGGTTCTTTTGCTAAAGAAGGAGTTCTCTTTGCTACTCATAGCATTGGTCTAGCACGATCAAGTGCTGAGTTAATATATTCTATCTGCAAGAGCAATAAAGGTGGAAGTGAAATACGCCAACTTGAAGCAACTCGAAACTTGTCACAGTTACTTGGAGAACTCAACTTCTCTACCTACAATGAGCTAGGCTTTGACAAAATTCTACTTGTTGAAGGTGCTACGGAAGTTAGGACAATACAGCAATTTCTTCGGAAGTATGGAAAGGAGCATCAGATTGTACTTTTATCTTTGGGAGGTTCCGATATGATTAAAGAGAAATCTGAAGCAGAACTGGCAGAAATCAAGCGTATTTCTCAAAAAATCTTTGCGCTAATTGATAGTGAACGTTCTAATCCTAGTGCTGACCTAGATCAAACTAGAAACGCATTTTGTGAAACCTGTAAGAAGCTAGGAATAGAATGCCGGGTACTTGAGCGTAGAGCTATGGAAAATTACTTCCCTGATAGAGCGATAAAAGAATTTAAAGGACCAAAATACCAAGAGCTTCAACCTTATGACAAGCTTGAAGATGCTCAGTATCAGTGGGGCAAAGCAGAAAACTGGCGCATAGCCCAGAAAATGACGAAAGAAGAGCTGGACAATACAGACCTTGGCGAGTTTCTTGCTTCTTTGTGAATTAGATCAAAAGATTAGGGTAGAACGAGGTGCAACAGGTAATCTGTTTGTGTTTCGTCGTGAGTGATTTGGGCGTTTTGAGCGATCGCATTCTATCAACTCTGCAATGATGGAGAATGCGATCGCTCACAAGTAAAATCCGATCGTTCAAGTCATCTGAAGCCCAATATCGAAGGTTCCCACGTAGCCTTGTGCATCCTGGGTAAGCTGGAGCATCAGTTGATCGCCTCCATCCTGAAAGATGCCATCTCGATCGTTCCTCTGGGTGCGCTGTCCCTTAGCAGCATAGGGAGGCTGTGCGTGGACTCGATCCGTGAGAGCATCGTCGAAGTAAAGCTGCGAGGTAAACTCAGAACCGCGCCCAGACGCAGAATCGGTGCGAATCTTGAAGTGAATGTGAACCGTTCTGCCTGGATACCAACCAGGATAGATCGTTACGAACTCCACGGTTCCATTTGCATCCGTCACCTGATTTCCGCGCAAGAACTTCTGCCCTTGCGTATCCCCGTTGAAGTTCCGGACATCCGAATAAACACCCAGCGCGTCACAGTGCCAAATGTCTACAGTTGCACTCCTCAAAGGTGTACAGGATCTTCCATCAATCCCAGAGACTCGAAACACCAAACGCAACGGTACTCCTGGCTTTACCGAACCGTCAGAAGGATCTGAGCGGATATCAGAGCGGTTAAGCTTCTCATCCACGAAATATGGCCCTTCCGTCTGTTGGGGTTTTACCACGCAAGTCGGAGTCTGCGCGATCGCTATCGGAGTCGGTGTCTGAGTTGATGAACTTATCGGTTTTGCTGAGATAGACTCTCCGCGCCAGCATCCCACAAGCGATACTGCCGCTGTTCCCCCTAGGAAGCCAAGCACCTGTCGTCGCTTCATCATGGAGATAAGGGAAATTCTTTTCAGACGGTTTTTTTTCATTTCATCGGCTCCAAATAGAATTATCGCAATTTACCTAGGCGGTTGAAACCGCGTCTACACAGACAAAACCCGCCTGCGCGGGTTTCAAAATCTTTGATTTGTCTTAAGCATTCTCAACTGGGCGGTTGAAACCGCGTCTACACAGACAAAACCCGCCTGCGCGGGTTTCAAAATCTTTGATTTGTCTTAAGTCCGCGCAGGCGGACTTAGTTTGTTTAGCCGCGATTTCTAATCGCCAGGGCTTATTGAAAATTTGGTCGTATCCACGAAAGGGTCGCTAAATTGATTCAAGCTTATTGCTGAAGAGGAGGTACGTCTGATTGGTTGCCATCTTGAGGTGGACGGGGCGGAACTCCCAGCGCATTTACCAGTTGCTCTTCCGTCACGCCGAGTTTTGCCGCCACCGCCTTAAAATCGGGTCGGGGTGGGCGTTGTCCCGGTTCGGGCGGTGTAGTTGGTGGGTTTGCAGGTACTCCCAGTGCTGCCTTCAAATTGGCTTCTGACACACCCAGCTTCTGCGCTGCGGCTGCAAAATCGGGACGGGGCGGACGGGGCGGAACTCCCAACGCATTTACCAATTGTTGTTCGGTAATGCCGAGTTTTGCCGCCGCTGCCTTAAAGTCGGGACGAGGTGGGCGTTGTCCTGGTGTAGGATTCGCTGGCACTCCCAGTGCTTCTTTTAACTTAGCTTCTGAAATGCCCAATTTCTGAGCCGCTGCGGCAAAATCTGGCCCTCGTCTGCGTCCCTGTCCCTGCTGTTGTTGATTAGGCTGGGATGAGTTTTGGGCTTGTCGGCTAGGCGATTGAGCCGTTGCCTGATTGAGAGTCACACATCCAAACGTCCCAACTAGAACAGGAATTGCGATCGCTGCTAACAGTCGGCGGGTATTCATCACTAGCTTTCTCCTTCGGTTGAATCTCGAAACGTGTCTATAGATTCAATTAAGCTCAACCAAAATTACAGCTTGCCCTTCGTCTAAATTACAGTTTTGTAATCTGCGCTAGTGAAGGCGAGATACCCGACTTCTCTAAAAAGCCGGGTATCTGAACCGCAGGCGAAGCCCTGCGAGCGCGCTAGCGCTATCGCGTGAACTCCACAAAAGTAACCTCAAACAGACAACAGCCATACTTCCTTGGAAAGACGCGATCGCACAGATGTCTTCCTAGGATGAGTAAGAGTTGCGATCGCATTCGCGCAGACTGTCTGCTAGCGAAAAAGAAGCACAATCCACAGCTTCCTAGCGTGGAGAAGCCCTACAGGAGTTTAAATGGTTATGAACAGTTCGTCGAACCGACCTCTGGCTGTCGTGACAGGTGCCTCCAAGGGCATCGGTTACGAGCTTGCCAAACAGT
>NZ_JACJOQ010000505.1:0-10377 GCF_014695635.1 Coleofasciculus sp. FACHB-712
GTCGTTTAATAACACTCTTTTGGTTTTCAAAAATCATTTCGGACTGCTAGCTGGTAAGCTGATAGCTAAAAGCTGAAAGCGAATCGCTATGGAATGGCACGTAACGGATGCCCAAAGTTTGGCAATCATTGACCGAGAAATTGGCGACCACATCTTCTCACCAGCGGAATTTGAGATTGTGCGTCGCGTCATTTACGCAACCGCTGACTTTGAATATCGGTCTTTAATTCGCTTTTCTGAGCGGGCACTCCAAGCTGGCGCAGCCGCTTTGGCAGCTCGTAGCACCATTGTGGTAGATGTACCAATGGTACAAGTCGGCATTAGCCCCACGATCCAAAGTACTTTTGCTAATCCGGTGTATTGCAGTATGGAAGCCTTGACGCGGCCTCAAAAAGACAAAAGCCGCGCTGCCTGGGGAATTGAAACCCTCGCTAGACGCTATCCAGAAGGAATTTTTGTGGTGGGTCAGGCTCAGACGGCTCTCATTTCCCTGGTCGAGCTAATTGAGGCAGAAGAAATTCGACCAGCATTGGTGATTGGCACGCCTTCGGGATTTGTGGATGTGGATGTTGCCAAGGAACGGCTGAATGATTCGCTAGTTTCTCACATCCGAATTGATGGACGTAAAGGTAGTGCGGTGGTAGCAGCGGCGATTGTCAATGGTTTAGTTGACTTAGCATGGCAAGCTTATGGGCAGGATACGAATGGTGTCGGCTAAGGGCAGGGAGGCGGGGCATTAGCCATTAGCCGGTTCTCGATTCAAGGGCGACGCGATCGCCTACGCTTAGGAGTACGGTCTTCAGGATAGGAAACATCGTCATTGTCTCCTAACTGACGGCTGACATCCTCAAAAAAGTCTCGCCGCAGATAAGGATAGTCACTCACCCAGAGATTCTGACTGGGAATATAAATGTCTGTCACCTTGGCAATCCGACCCAAGTCTTTTTGATTGGACAGCACGACCATCTCAGCAACTTGACCGGGTTTAACTGCTTTGTGGATGCGGCGAAGCGGTACTTGCATCTGGGTCGTAAATCCGGTTTCATCCCCAACTTCGATGTTCAACCGACGCTCTCGGTTTTCAACAATCACCAGTTGCCCGCGATTGTTGACGGTTTGCTCTTCGCCAATCAACTCTTCAGAAACAAAGATATCCACGACTTCACCCCGCCAGAATCCACTGTAGGCGTAGCGGCGATAAGAAGCATTCCGGAGACTCGCCCAATAGACGGGTGCCCACAACCAGTAAAGACCCGCAATGATTCCCAGAAAAAAGGTGATCGCGCTCAGATCCTCGCCCAGCAAAAACTTGCCGACGAGTAAAACCACCACCACAGCTACTACAGAAATTAGCAATCGCTTTAAAAAGTCTGGGAACTTGCCCCAGCAGTACGCATACTGCGGGCCAGTGGCAATCTGGGGAATCAAGTCTTCAAATTTCTTGCGCGTTAATGGGACTAACATATTGTTCAAAAGCGAATTGCTAATTGAAGGATGGCTAATTGTTTAAGAGCAATCCTTCGCTCCTTCGATTAGGGATTAGCCACTTATAGTATCTTTTCTAACCCATAGACTAGGGATTTGAGCTGGATAACTTTGCGGATGGCGAGAAGAACACCAGGCATATAGCAAGACCTATCTGAAGTATCGTGGCGTAGGGTATAAATTTGACCCGGTGCCCCAAACATCACTTCTTGGTGAGCGATGAGACCGGGTAAGCGAACGCTGTGGATGCGAATCCCCTCATCGGCTTGGCTACCTCTAGCACCGGGTAGTTTTTCAGTTTCTTTTACCGTCGGTGGATTGTAGGTTTTACCCAGTTCGCCTAACATCTGGGCAGTTTGAAGGGCGGTACCGCTAGGAGCGTCGGCTTTTTGGTTGTGGTGTAACTCGATAATTTCAACGTGGTCAAAGTATTGGGACGCCTGGACAGCTGCCTGCTGTAGTAACACCATGCCAATGGAAAAGTTGGGGATAATCAGGGCACCCGTGCTGGCTTTGTCGGCAAATTCAGCAAGCTCTTGGATTTGCTGCGGGCTAAGTCCAGTTGTGCCAACGACAGGTCGGATGCCGTAAGCGATCGCAGTCCGCACATTTTCATAAACTGAGTCAGGATGAGTAAAATCAACCATAACGCCCTGTTGTTTTTCCTGGGTCGCTAGCACCAGCATCCCTTGTAAGTCACTGACAATGGGAACTTCCAAGGGTTCGCAACCCGCCACTTCTCCAACGTCTTGACCCTGGTATTCCAAAGAGCGATCGATTGCCCCCAGCAAAGTCATATCGTTTGCTTGAGCAACGGCTTTGACGACTTCGCGACCCATTTTTCCAGCCGCACCGTTGACGACAACGGGAATCGGATACTGTTGATTTGCCATGATTTAAGAATACCCTTCTCGACAAGCGCATTCTAGACCAAGAAGGGCTTCCCACGATAACTGAATTATGCGATCGCGTGCAAGAAGATATTCTTTGTAATTTCTCTTTCTGTCGCAAACACTGCTCGCTAGAACGGCTGAGGATATAGCAGCGGCTTTCTCTAGCTTTAAGTCACAAAACTTATTGAAAATAATTTTCAATAAGCTATACTCCAAAGTAGAACATCTTTCTGTTTAAAAGTTTCAAATTTAGTTTATTCAGCGGTTATAAAACAATGCCATTCCCTAACAATTCGGCTACTTACGATCTGAGAAACTTTGGTAATACAGCTGATGCCATCTCTGCAAAAATAGAGAACAGATCGGATGAGACTGACGCCGCCTCTGTCGATTCGCCACTCTTCTGTAACCTCGACAAAAACGGTTCAGCAGAGGATTCCACTCTTAATAATCACAACCTCCCGCTTACGGAGAGTAGCGTCCCGACCTATTTTGAAGATGAAGACCCGGAACGCACGCCAGAACGATGGTGGAAGAGACGGCAATGCCAAGGATTGACCGGATTTTCTTAAATGAGTTCTAGGCAGAGTAGGGGTGTACATCTTGTACATCTGGTGTACACCCCTGGAAAATACTACCAGCCCCAGGTTCCTGGCTCACCTTTGAACGGGCCAACAATATCGCTGGTGATCCAACCGCCGTAGAAACCTCCAGGTTGCGGCTGCACTTGTTCTCCATCGACCGAACAAACATCCATCATCTGGGGATAGAAAGCGAGATAGTTCTTGATGCTGGCGAAGTTTGGTGTGGGATTGGGATAACCCCAAGCGGCATTCGGTGCCTGTTTGTCACTGACAACGACTGTGTAGTAGAAAGCGCCTCCCTTCCATTCACAAAACGATTCCTGAAGAGTTCGCACTAGATATTCCATTTTGATATCTAGGGGAGGAATGTAGTAGACAGGCGGGTGACTGGTTTCTAGTACGCGCTTTGCCCGCTGAGTATCAACAATTGTGACGCCGTTGAAGACGATCTGGATGTGCTTGGATGATTCCTCAAGACGCGGGGGACGAGGGTAATCCCAGACTGACTCTTGACCGGGTCCGGGTGCAATGCGATCGCGTTTCATGCTGGCTTCTTCTGTTGTAGAATCACACTCGCTATTTTAGATGTGCCGCGCTGTCGCTTTGCTGATTGTTGTAGCTAGCGCTAAGAAACGCGCGAAGCCGTGTATAGGAGCATACAAAAAGAGCGATCGCTCCAAGAGAAATTTTTGCTGAATCTGACTTCTAGTACAGGCACCTGACAAGCTGTGCAAGGAATAATGAAGCTTAGGTAGCCATTCTCAGGGTGCTTACTTTGACAATAAATAGCAGACAAAAGCGGTGGATATACCAATACAGTTTGAGTTAGATACCCAAAAACCCAAAACTCTAGAGGAGATATCCCTAAACACAATACGGTCTGCTTTTCCGGATTGGGAGATCCTGCAACCCTCTGGAAAACATTGCTATGAGCCAATTTCCCTCCTTTGCAAAAGGGTGGAGAAATTTTCCCCTTAGAAACTCTGCTTGGGGCAATCAAATATTTTGCATTGAAAAAATTAACCGAACCATAGTAGGTGGATGTGTTTGATTCCTTAACCCTGAGTATTAGTGTTTTTTTTATCGCTGCTGCGGTCATTGCCGTTGTAGGAACGATGATGGCAAGCACAGCGGATCGTCTAGCGGATGAAACGGGTCTTGGAGAAGCACTGATGGGTGCCTTGTTCCTCGGCGGTAGCACCTCATTAGCAGGCATTGTTACCTCTGTCACCGCCGCTGCCGGAGGTCACGCCGAACTTGCCATCAGTAGTGCTTTAGGAGGGATTGCTGCCCAAACAGCATTTCTCAGCATTGCCGATCTTGCCTATGGGAAAGCCAACCTGACACACGCAGCTGCCTCCGTGCCAAATCTGATGCAGGCAACACTTCTGGTTGCTTTATTAGCAATTCCTCTGATGGCAATGTCTGGGCCAGATGTCAGTTTTTTTGGAATTCATCCCGCCTCGTTCCTTATCCCAGCCGCTTATATCTTTGGCTTACGTTTGGCGGCAGAGGCTCAAACTACGCCCATGTGGTGGCCTCGGCGGACTGCGGAAACGCAAGTTGACGAACCGGAGGCAGATAATTCCGAGGGTACTAAATTGACTGTGTTGTGGTTAAGGTTCGCTTTACTGGCGGGGCTGCTTGCCAGTGCCGGTTATTTTGTGGCGGAAGCTGGACTCTCGATCTCTATGCACAGCGGTCTTTCTGAAACGATGGTAGGAGGGCTTTTTACCGCTTTGTCAACTGCCCTACCGGAACTGGTAACAACCATCGCGGCGGTGCGACGAGGGGCGCTGACGCTTGCGGTGAGTGGCGTTATCGGGGGAAATAGCTTCGATGTGATGCTGGTGGCGTTCTCTGACTTTGCTTATCGGCAGGGTTCGATTTATCATGCTTTGGCACAGCCTCAGATTTTTGCGATCGCGTTGACGATCCTGATGACCGTCATTCTAGTTTTGGGCTTGTTGCGGCGGGAAACACATGGAATTGGAAATATTAGCTTCGAGAGTTTTTTAATTCTACTCCTATACTTAAGTGGGTTTTCGCTGCTGTTTTTTGGGAGTTGAGCAACTATCACTGAGGTTTGCTTTGTTAAAAAAGAAACAAAAACTTTGAGTTATTCAAAATAATTAATTCAAAATTCAAACGTGATTTATCGCTCTATCTTTAAAGATTTTTACCGATTATCGATTACCGACTTTCTCCTGTTTGATATCAAGCTGCCACTTTTCGTTTTGTGATTTTATCTAGATGCGGCAAAAAATTGCTTTTTATTTAGAAGACATTGAAACACCAACAGGAAAAGCGTTCAACTTCCTAATTACAGGAATGATTTTGCTGTCTTCAGCAATTTTTGTTATCGAAACCTATCCACTCCCAAATTACGTCCGAATTAATCTTAATACTATAGACTATGCAATTTTCCTACTTTTTGCATGGGAATATTTGCTTCGTTTATGGTGTGCAGACAATAAAGTTCAACATATATTAAGTGTTTATTCAATTATAGATTTAGTAGCAATATTGCCATTTTTATTAGGAGTGGTAGATATCAGCTTTATCCGGGTATTTCGATGGTTTAGGATTTTGCGATTTCTTCGATTCATAGAAGGTAAAAGATTATTTGGTCGCACCATCAATGAAGATGGAGAGATTTCAGCTCGAATATTATTTACTTTATTAGCAATCATATTTGTTTATTCCGGCTTGATTTATCAAGTTGAGCATCCAGTAAATCCTCAAGTATTCGCTACTTTTTTGGATGCTGTATATTTCTCTATTGTCACAATGACAACAGTTGGATTTGGCGATGTAACACCAATTTCACAAGGAGGTCGCTTGATGACAGTCTTAATGATTTTGACCGGAATTGCTCTGATTCCTTGGCAATTGGGCGACTTGATCAAGCGATTGGTTAAAACAGCTAATCAGGTACAAACCCTTTGCCCTACTTGCGGTTTATCATCCCATGATACAGATGCTCGGTTTTGCAAAATTTGCGGAGCAAAGTTGGAAAAACTAACAGGTAGCTAGTAGCGAAGGAAAGCGATCGCATTTGCGGCAGATTGTGCTGTCGTTGCCTAATTGACGATAGTTCGGTAGAGCGATCGCGCTTTTTGCAATAACCCTATTCGAGGTTTAAAAATTTCGGTCGTGTCTGCTGGTTGATAGAAAGTTTCCCCTGCAATGCGTTCCAGTCTTCTCGCTCAATTTGAGAAATAATTTGATCGAGTCCGGTTCGATATTGTTGAAGGCTTCGCAGTAATTCCCCGCGATTGTACCGCGCCATCATCACGCCTAACTCTGGATTGCCTCCGCCGACGCGGCTGGTATCCCGGAAGCCAGAACTCGCCAATTGTTGCGCTAATTCTAGAACCGCTGGGTCGGTTTCGTTGATGCAGGCATTAATTAAACCAGCACTCACCATCACCGGCAAGTGAGAAATCCAAGCCACCGCGCGATCGTGATCTTCTGGACGGCACTGATAGATTTTAGCTTTGAGCGATCGCGCGATTTCCTCGACAATATTCACGGCTGCTGGGGGCGTCGTCTTCACCGGCGTCAATACATAAGCTTTCCCAGCAAATAGCTGAGTTTGAGCTGCTTCCAGACCACTTTCTGCCGTCCCCGCCATCGGGTGCCCCCCCACGAAGTTCGTCCAAATCGGTTCTAGCGCTTCCACCACCGGCTTTTTGACCGAACCCACGTCTGTGATGATGGCGTTGGCAGACAAATGAGGAATCAGCTGCTGTACGGTTGGGGCGATCGCGCTAATGGGCGTACACACAAAAACTACATCGGCAGCTGCCAAGAGTGCCAGATCCACACTCGCATCATCTACGACCCCACGCGCGATCGCATCAACACAGGTTTGCTCTCGACGCGCGATCCCCAAAACCTGATAGCCAGCCGCTCGTAAGTCCAAACCCAGCGAGCCGCCAATTAGCCCCAACCCTACAATCCCAATATTCATGGTTCTGTCTAATACTATTTCACCGTAAAATCGGCACAAATAACTTGCTGGAAATGGCTACTGGCTCAGACGCGAACAGACAAGTCAGCGCTTCGCTATCACCGCAAGTCTTCTACAGTTCAAAATCTCAAATCCAAAATCTAAAATGGTATAAGCTCCTAAATTTCCTCAAAATGAGGAAAACAAGAGCAATTTAGCTGTCTCCCCGAAACAAGGAGGGCTGGAGAGGGGTTCTCTCTGGGACTACTGTACCGATGTTCTAGCATGATGTTCTAGCATACAGTGCCAACTTACCCCACGATCCAATCAGCCGCTCGTTAGGCTTCTGTCAAAATGGCTGGACGACTATTTTCTTAAAGTAAAGCCCTTCCAAACAGATGAGGTAGGGAGCATAATAGATTTCTTCATTCATCCTTCATCACTCTGAGGATGCCCTCACTGAACTTACTTCTAAGATTTACAGAGGGGCACGCTAGATTAGTGCTTGTACAACTTTGTACAACTTTAGATAGATGCCGGGGAAAAATCCCGACTCAACGCAAGCAAAGCCAGGGTTCATCTGCTGCAAACTCACCCAGCCACTCAAAACGACAAATGAACCTCAAGGCTTGCTGGTAGCGCCCTCCTCCTAACCATAAAATGAGAATGCTGGCAAGGTGGCTCGAAATGAATGTCGATGAACTGATAGTAAGATACGCAGCCGGTGCGCGAAACTTCGCGGCAATTGACCTGAGTGAGGCAAACTTGAGTGGCATCAACCTCAGCGGCGCTAATTTGACAGGCGCTAATTTAAGCGTGGCGAATCTCAGCGGTGCCAATCTCGAAGCCGCTAACTTGACTCAAGCCAAACTTAATGTCGCGAGGCTCAGTGGAGCCAATCTTAGCAATGCCATCTTAAACCAGGCAAACTTCAACGTTGCTAACCTGATTCGAGCGGATATGGGGGGGGCGCAGCTCATTCAAGCCGTCTTGATTCGAGCCGAGCTAATTCGCGCCGATCTGAGTGGATGCAATCTCAAATCAGCGAACCTCAGCGGTGCTGATTTGCGTGAAGCCACTCTTAGAGAAGCCAATCTCAGTCGCGCCAGTTTGAATGAAGCCAACCTCCGGGGTGCCTTTTTGACGGGAGCCAACTTGGAGCAGGCAAACTTAAATGGCACCGACTTGAGCCGCACCGACTTGAGCGGTGCCAATTTCCGAGAGACAGAACTAAGACAAGCCAATCTCAGTCGCGCAAATCTCAGCGGAGCGGACTTAAGCGGCGCAAATCTGCGTTGGGCAGACTTAAGCGGTGCAAATCTGCGTTGGGCAGACTTAAGCGGCGCAAAATTAAGCGGAGCTAACTTAATCGGCGCAGACCTTAGCAATGCTAATTTACTCAATGCCAGCTTAGTTCACGCCGATCTTACCCAAGCTCGATTGATTAAAGCCGATTGGATTGGAGCTGACTTGACCGGGGCGATTCTAACCGGGGCAAAACTGTATGCAGTCTCCCGTTTCGGCCTGAAAACCGAAGGAGTGACCTGCGAGTGGGTTGACTTGAGTCCGGATGGCGATCGCACGGAAATTTTTCGTCTTACCACTGAAGAATCAAAAAAGTTCTTCAATGAAACGCTGCCAACCGTCCGAATTATCGTAGATGCACCGTTAGATTTAGAAGCAAATTTAGCACTAGCCACTACTTATCATCACCTCTCTAAGCATTATCCGGGGATCGCTCATCCTCCCAGTTTGGAAGTCAGCGCTCGAAAAACAATTCTCACTTTCAGAATTGATAGCAACGATCAATTATTTCCCTTGGCTTACGTGGCTATTTTTCCCTTCAACGATGCAGTAGCAACTCAGAAAAATATCAGCGCTCTAGTGAACCTACTTCAATCTCAAAATCAATCATCACTAGGGCATAAAGATGCTCAGCGGGTCAAGCAATTAACTGCCTCCCTTAATAAAACAATCAATCAAGTCGGTAGTCTCGATATTTGCAAAATGGTGCCCGAACTGAAAAGAAAATTAAACTTCTTCCAGGCTCCAACCCAGACCGTGCTAAATAATTCTACGGATCAAACCTTGAATGTTTATCATCACCCAGTGTTTGGGAAACGGTTTATGAATCAAAGTCAATCTAATTCCAGCGGTTTGCCGAAAAACAACTCGGTGGAAGCGCAAAGCTTGATTCTCCCCCCAATAGGTACATTGATTGAATTTGTCAAGGAATTTGATTATTTAGAAAAATTACAGCAAAGTTGAACAAAGGGTCAGCAGGCAAAAGGCGAAAAAAAAGAGAAAATATGTAAAGCGATCTTTTTTACTTTTTGCTTTCCTAACTCTAAAGTCTCAAATCTAAAGTGATAGAGGTAGAAGTTCATTCCTCACTACGTGCATTCCTTCGCGAGCAGGAGAATCGTTCTTGGCCTCATCATCTGACAATGGCGAGGCTGGTGGCACGGGCTTTAAGATTAGGGCGTTCTGCCCTGATTCAGACTGGAGTTTCTTCGCACGGTACGGGGAAGTATCGCCTGAGTTACCTAGCACCAGCACTGCTATGGACGAAATCTGTCATCCTGGTGGCTCCAGAATCAGTTCAGCAACGCTTGCTAGAGGTGGAAATTCCTCAGATGCGACAGTGGATGGGGAGGGAAAAAGCCATCCTAACAGGCGATGCATGGCCTGACGCTGACTTTCAGGGACTGCTGTTAATCTCTCCAGAGGTTTGGTTAGCTGACCGCCTCAAAGGGCTAAATCGGATACCCTTTGGCATTCCGACTATTTTTGATGGTGCCGATGACTTGGAAGAGTGGGCACGCGACCAACTGACTGCTAGCTTGCGACCCAGCGATTGGGAAGAGTTGATGCTGGCCTTTCCCCGTAAGGTAAAGGCAATCCGGGATGCGCGGGTACAGCTAACAAAAGCTGTCTTCCAGCATCCAGCCAATCCTTACGAGTGCTATCTGATTTCACCTGCTGAGCAAGACATCTTGAGGCGTCTCTATGCGGTCTTAGAGAATGCGATAGGAGTTGAAGGCAGACAGAATCTTGTCGAAACAAGAACGATCCCGTCTGGAGAGCAGGGGAGTGGGAGAGGGGGAGAATTTCCCGCCTCGCCAAATTTACCCCCGGCTTGGAGAAATTTTTGGCATCGGTTGCAAGCAGAAGACCAACTCATGTGGGCAGAAATTGCTCGGAGTCAGGGCCAATTTTCTTTGTATTGCGGCCCCGTTGAGGTGGCAACTGCTTTAGAAAAAATCTGGCACCACGAGCCGGTGGTATTGATTGGTGCGGCACTGGATTTAGAGACAGAAGCGATCGCCTATCGTCAGCGGGTAGGATTGGGCAACCTAACGTGTCTGAAGTTTTCTCCAGACAGGCAGAACGAACTGATTCAGCTATATCTCCCCGATCGTCTCCCCATGCCGAATACACCCCAATTTCAGGGAGTCCT
>NZ_JACJOQ010000506.1:0-8250 GCF_014695635.1 Coleofasciculus sp. FACHB-712
CAAGCGATCAGTGTAGGTTGGTAGTCTAAGTTGGCTACAGTTGTACGATCGACTACATTCGCCTTTAACATAAACCCTTTCTCTGGGTAGATTCAAGACCTCTTCCTTAGGAAAGGCGAATGAGCTGATAATCCTGCTTAGATTAAATACAAATTTGTACGGGAAGTTAATGATGAAAGGCATGAACCCAGCGCAAAAATTTGCGTTAATTATCGGCATTTTCTTTTTCCTTTGTGGTGTAATGGGATTTATTCCCGCCTTTGTGAAAGCGCCTACGGTTACGCCTGATATGGCGGGTCTTGGATACACAAGTGGATACGGTTACTTACTGGGGTTATTCCCCATCAATGTCTTACATAATGTTGTTCACCTTGTCGTAGGACTTCTGGGAATTTTTGCATCCATCGCCTTAGACAGTTCTCGTCTCTATAGTGGACTTTTGGGAATTTTCTATGGGGTGCTAACGCTAATGGGGCTTTTTCCGGCTACCCAGTCAACCTTGGGCTTGATCCCAATCTTTGGCAACGATGTCTGGCTTCATGCAGTCACCGCCGCGATCGCAGTGTACTTTGGCTTTTTTGCTACACCGGATTTGTTGGAACTAAGCACGCCACAACAGGGCGGTACTCGTAACGAGGGCTAAAAAAGGGTAGCGTTTAATAGCGGGTCGATTGTCGAATCCGATTAAGTTTTACGTCGCTGATTGCCTTACAGAAAATCAGTATGCCTTTACCTTAGCCGAGGTATTCTGGTTTTCTGTAAGCTTTAAACGGAATTACCGCGCATATTAATAACACTTAGATCCAGTCCTAAATGATTCGTAAACGCGAGATCCCCGACTTCGAGAAAGAAGTCGGGGAGCTGAAAAGCTGGCTCACAACTCAAATAGGATTGCTATATTTGTAACACTTGCATCTGAATCAATTCTTGGTATTTTCGATTTGGCGCACCACGGTGAGGGCGGAGTAGCTGACGCCTGCGGTTCCTTCGCCGGGATGGGTGGAATCTCCTACTAGCCACAAATGATTGACGGGTGTGCGATTGGCAAAGCCAAAGGGGCCAAAGGTAGAAACTCGCTGACCAATTCCGCCAACAATACCGCGATCGCGTGCTGTGAAGCGGGCAAAGGTGCGGGGTGTAGCGGCTTCTTGATGGACGATGTTTTCTGGTGTCAAGTGAAAAAATTGACTCAGGCGGGCGATCGCTTCCTCGGTATATTGTTGCTTTCGCTGTTCATAATCTTCAGATTGCCACCAATTCCGAGTGTCAACGAAGGAAGACGCAATGATAGTTGCTTTACCTTCTGGGGCGCGACCATCTTTAGGGTGGCTCACTGAGACAAATAGGGAGTTATTTTCTCCAATCGGGCCGTCATAATCGTAGAGAAACTGCAAATGAGGCGGACATCCTGAGGGAATCGCACTTCGATCGACACCGAGATACACTACAAATGCTCCCGACGATGGGGGAAGTTTATCGACTCGACGACGATAGCGATTTTGGGTTTTGGGTTCCGAACTAGGAATTCCTGCTGGTATCTCGGCTTCCAAAAGTTGCACCAAATTTTGCGCGGTGACATTGGCAACAACGTGGTCGGCGGGTTCCGTCCAGACAACGCCGGTTTTTTGATTGCGAATGACGACACCAGTGGCTTTGCCATTTGTGGTGTGGATACGTTCAACGGTGTGACGCATCAACAGCTTGCCACCGTCTCGCTCTAAGGAGGAGACTAAGCGATCGCTCAACACCTGCATACTGCCTTGGAGATGAAATAGTCCCTGCGGCTCTTGGGACACACTCAACGCAGTCGCTGCATAGAGCAGAGCCGTTTCCTCCGCATCTACCTGAGAATAAAGCTTGAGCTGCAAATCGAGAAACGTTCTCAGACGCTGATTATCGCCCAATCCATACCCCCGCAAAGCGTCCCCGACTGTCAAAAAAGTGTAGGGCAAAGTAATCAATGTATCGGGACGAACCGCCGATACCAGTTGCCATAAGTCCCACAAATTTCGCGGCGGTAGCACCGGATCGCGCGATTGAAATGCAAAGCTGGCTCGGAATAAAGTCGCCAACAACTCCCAAAATGGTTCGCTTCCGGGAAACTGCCGAATTCGCTCCGCCTTCCACTTTTGGGGGTCGCGCCAGACGTTAATCGGTTCAGTTTCTCCCGGTAGATACACGGCACAAGCTGGATCGCAAGGCGTCGCCGCGGGTATCTCAATTTCTAGTTCCTGAAAAATCCGGTGATGAATCCCCCCCGGTTCCAGTCCAGCCACCTGAGTCGCTCCCACATCAAAGGTAAATCCTTTGCGTTTGAAGGTGGAAGCACATCCCCCAGGCACCAGAGCTTGATCCAAAACTAAGACTGAGTAGCCTCGACGAGCCAGTAATGCCCCAGCCGTGAGACCACCAATTCCAGCACCGATAACGACAACATGACAGCTTGGCATGAATTGAGAACGAGGATTCCCTCTTCCGAGACTTAATATTACGTTACATTAAGTTTCGGCTTCCTGACAGGTTCGCGCTCGACGATGAACAATCGGGATTTCAATGTAAAACTCTGTTCCTTGTCCGGGTTCTGAGGAACACGTTAGAACCCCGCCGTGCTTCTCGACCACAATTTGATGGCTAATGGATAAACCCAAGCCTGTCCCCTTGCCAACAGGTTTCGTGGTGAAGAAAGGGTCAAATAGTCGTGTTATCGCCTCTGGGGGGATGCCAGAGCCATTATCTCGAATCCGAATCACCACCTGAGGACAGTCATTAATTTCGACAACCTCAGTGCGAATTCTAATCGAAGCAACTGGCACTTGAGTATTGGAAATGGGGGGAGTTTGACCTAACTCAAGAGAGTGGGCATGCAAATTCTCGATGGTTGCGATCGCTAAGTGCTGATAGCTGTACGCCTCTAAAACATCAATCGCATTGTTGAGGATATTCATAAACACCTGGTTCATCTGTCCAGCATGACACTCCACAAGCGGGAGATCGCCGTACTCTTTGATCAGCTCAATTCCCTGATTTCCCCCCTTTGCTTTCATTCGATGCTGTAAAATCAGCAGCGTACTATCTAACCCCTCATGAATATCGACCGCCTTCATTTCTGCTTGATCGAGCCGAGAAAAATTCCGCAAACTCAGAACAATCTGGCGAATGCGGTCTGCCCCTAGCTTCATGGAAGAGAGTATCTTCGATAGGTCTTCTATGACAAAAGTTAGATCGATATTTTCCTTATACGCTTCGATTTCTGGGACTGGATCGGGATAATAACGCTGGTAAAGTTGTAGAAGATGCAGCAAATTTTGGGTGTATTGATCTGCGTAAGCGAGATTGCCGTAAATAAAGCTGACTGGATTATTAATTTCGTGAGCAACACCCGCAACTAACTGCCCCAGACTGGACATTTTTTCGTTCTGAACCAGTTGGGATTGACTGCTTTGCAACGTCTGCATCGCTTTTTTCATCTGGACTGCTTGTTGTTGCAGAGACGCGATCGCGCTGCTTTGTGCAGCTTCCGATTCTCCTAAAGCCTCCAGCGCTTGCTTGCGCTCGGTGATATCTTCGGAAATGCCCAACAAATATTGGGGAATTCCCGATTCGTCGAAAATCGGGATTTTTTTAGTGTGCAGAATCCTCAAACCTTGATGTTTTGTCTGGATTGGCTCTTCCAGAATCTCCAGAAGTTTCCCAGATGCCAACACTTCGCGATCGCGACTTGTGAAGAAATCAGCTTGCTCTGGCGGGAAAATGCCATAGTCGTTCTTGCCTAACACTTCTCCCGGAGAATAACCAGTGAGTTCTTCGCTGGCTTTGTTCCAGAATACAAACCGCAATTCATTCACTTCTTTAATAAAAATTCCAATTGGCAGATTTTCTACGATGGAATTCAATAAATCATGAGTATGTGCCGTTGCTTTTTGTGCCCGTTCGCGTTCAATAATTTCCCTTTCTAATTGTTGATTTGTCTGCAATAAGTTTTTAGCACGATCTGCCAAAACTTCCAAATTGGCGTTCGCTCTTTCCAACTCAGCCTTAGCCTGAGCTAGTTGATTTTTCGTGTTTTTTTGGATTCGGAAGTTTTCAACCAGGAGCGAGTAGTAACGCCTCAGAGCCATGAAAGCTCCCACAACTAAAGCCATGATTGGAACCATGCCTCCCTGAATTCTCAGTATCATTAGGGAGCCGTTTTGCCCACCAAAGACTAATGTTAAAAGCTGCACTGAATGTTCTATAGCACAGCTCAAGAAGATTGCTACAGTTACGAGTACTAATGGATTGCTGAGTAGATGCTGCCCTCGGAGAAAACCGCGATAAATCAAAAACGCAGTTGTATAATAACCCGCTGCAATGATGGTATTTGTACTTCCTGAAAATCCACTCAGCATGAGTACAACTGACTCCAGTTAAATGAAGCTTTAGTTTGGTCTATCAGACTAAACCATAGTATCTGTCTCTAGACTGATAAAGCCTCTGGAATTCTTAAATTTATCTAAAAATACAGAGTTTCTTCCGAGCTTTTAAAAATTTAAAATAAATCTTTCATAATCAAGGTATTTCCCAATACATAAATAAACAAATTTTAATCAATAAGGCAAATTTTAAAGAATGATTGACTTTCTTAATTAACTTGAAAAAATGGCACGGAAAGGAAATATGTGTTAAAGGCGAAAGGAGCGGGCAACTTTTTAAAAACATCTAGAGAGCGATCGCGCAATGCTGGGGAGCTGGCTGAGGAGACAGGTGCAGACTGAGTAAGATAAAAGGAGAAATAGTCCAGCGCCGAAGAACACATGACCTCAACTCTGCTCAAATCTACGCCACTCAACGCCCCGACTCTCCACCGCCTACCTAACGGTTTAACGATTGTGGCGGAGCAGATGCCCGTCGAAGCCGTTAACCTAAACGTGTGGATTAATGTCGGCTCATCCGATGAGCCAGACCCCATCAACGGCATGGCTCACTTTCTAGAACACATGGTGTTTAAGGGGACGCCAAGGCTCAACAGTGGAGAATTCGAGCGACTGATTGAAGAGCGGGGTGCCGTAACAAACGCAGCCACCAGTCAGGACTATACCCACTACTACATCACAACAGCTCCCAAAGATTTTGCCCATTTGGCACCATTGCAACTAGATGTAGTGCTAAATCCCAGCATTCCAGAGGATGCCTTTCAAAGAGAGCGATTGGTCGTTTTAGAAGAAATTCGCCGCTCGGAAGACAATCCTCGCCGCCGGACTTACCAGCGGGCGATGGAGGTGGCATTTGACACCCTGCCCTACCGCCGTCAGGTACTCGGCCCAGCAGCGGTGATTGAGCAGCTGACGGCGCAGCAGATGCGCGATTTCCACGCCAGTCAGTATCAACCCAAATCGATAACAGCGGCAGTTGTGGGCAATTTGCCGGTTGAGGAATTAATTGAAATTGTGGCACAGGGCTTGACGGAGATAGGCGTCAGCACTCAAGAGCCAGAAGTCGAAAGTCAGGAAGCGATCGCTTCAACCCTTACTCCCGAACCTGCTTTTAGGGAAATTGTCCGCCGCGAGTATGTTGATGAAAGCTTGCAGCAAGCGCGGTTAGTGATGATGTGGCGAGTGCCTGGAATGACGCACTTATCCGATACTTACGCGCTGGATGTGTTGAGTGTGATTCTGGGACAAGGTCGGATGTCGCGGCTGTTCCGAGATTTGCGGGAAGATAGGCACCTGGTGACGAATATTGGGGTGAGCAATATGAGCCATCGGCATCAAGGCGTCTTCTATATTGGGGCGCAGTTGCCGGTAGAGAATTTGGCAGAGGTGGAAGCGGCGATTCTGGCTCATATTCGCACCCTCCAGACAGAACCCGCGAGTGAGGCAGAGATTTCCCGTTTCCGGACGCAAGTAGCGAATCGGTTTGTCTTTGGCAATGAAACGCCGAGCGATCGCGCTAACTTATACGGCTACTATCAAACCATGATGGGTGATTTGGCTCCAGCATTGAATTACCCGGCTCGGATTCAAGCCTTGGAAGCGGCGGATCTCCAGTCAGCAGCTCAACAGTATCTCTCTTGTGATGCTTATGGTGTGGTTGCGATCAAGCCAGCTAGCTAGGTTTTTTTAACGCAAAGGTACGCAAAGGTTAACGCAAAGGTACGCAAAGAAGTCAATCTTGTTTCGCGTACCTTCGCGTGACTCTGGGTTAAAATTTCTCCCATGTGGACAGAAATAGACGCTCAAATTACTCGCCTAACGGGTGAAAAGTTTCAAAGTCAGCAGCGGCAGTCGGTGAGTGGTGGTTGCATCAATCAAGGCTATGCTGTCAGCGATGGGCAACGCACCTACTTCATCAAAATCAACCAAGCGTCTTTGGTTGATATGTTTGAGGCGGAGGCGCTGGGACTCCAGCAAATGCAGGAAACTCACACGATTCGGGTTCCAAAACCGATTGGCTGGGGCACCAGCGGGAATTCTGCCTATATCGTACTGGAGTGGCTGGAAATGGGGCGCGGCGACACCCATTCTTGGGAAGAAATGGGACGGAAGTTAGCGGCGATGCACAAATGCGCTGGAAAAGATGCTTTTGGCTGGGACAGAAATAACACCATTGGTTCCACGCCGCAAATCAATAATTGGACAGCAGATTGGGCGGAATTCTATGCCAAGCATCGTCTCGGCTATCAATTTCAGTTAGCAAAGCGTCGCGGCGGTCATTTTCCCCAACAGGAGCAATTGCTGGCGGCAATTCCCGAACTGTTAGCGGATTATCGCCCTCAACCATCCCTAGTTCACGGCGATTTGTGGGGGGGAAATGCAGGCTTTACGGCATCGGGAGAACCCCTCATTTTCGATCCGGCGGCCTATTATAGCGATCGCGAGGTTGATATCGCCATGACAGAACTTTTCGGTGGCTTCCCCGCAGCCTTTTATCGCGGCTATAACGAAGTATTTCCTCTAGATCCAGGCTACGAGCGTCGGAAAACACTCTATAATCTCTATCACATCCTTAATCACTTCAATTTGTTTGGCGGCGGCTACAGTTCGCAAGCCAATGGGATGATTGAGCGTATTTTGAGATAGTAGAAAGAGATATAGCAATCCTAAATAAGTTGTAAACTCTCTCTTTCTATCTTTTCTTCGTGCTCTATAGCGCTAACGCGCATGGCTCCGCTAGGGCGTCTTTGCGGTTCGTTTAAAAAAATATGTTCGCAAATCAAATAGGATTGCTATAGTAGAAACGCGATTAATCGCGTCTCTACTAGAGGTTATCAATGCAATTATGCCCCTCGATTCTGATTCTTAACAGCTTCAGCTAGAACCTCTAAAGCTTTCGCTTTTTGAGGGTCGCTTCCCTGAGCATATTCTAACTGGAACGGCACTGCGATATCTGGTTTCACGCCCTTGCCTTCTAAGCGTTCTCCATTCACATAAATATCAACGACCGCCAGATAAAGAAGGTTTCCATCTTTGAGCAAGAAAGGACGAGCCGCAACAACTGCGCCTGCTGTTTGACTCCCAACGACTTTTCCAATTCCATACTGCTCAAAACCGTAAGCTAAAATTTCCTTTCCGCTTCTGGTTCCCTTATTCACCAGCATCACAACGGGTTTTCTCCATTGATAATCCAAGGTAGTTTTTATTCCATCTCTAGGAATTTGGGTTAATACTGGAACTTTTTCGGAAAAAATACTTAGATAATTCGGAGTAGCTCCACCCCAGCCATCTCTTAAGTCTAAAATCAACCCATCCGCGTCTTTAAGCCGTCCATAAGCAATTTCTTCTTCCAGTAATTCCTGATATTGATCGCCAGCATACGACCAAATATGGACATAACCTAGTTTTCTACCATTGCTTTCGATGATTTCAATACTCGACCGCATTGCGTCTAAGAAAACTGTAGTAGGTTTTATTATTTTTGGAACTACAGTTACATTCTTATTGCTATTTGAATCTGGAGTTCGTTGAATTGATATACTGACTTGTTTCCCTGCCTTATTAACAAAAGATTCGATTGGCTGATACGGATTGCCATCAACTGCTAATATTTGGTCGCCTACTTTGAGTCCCGCTTGAGCAGCAGAACTGTTATCAAGAATAGCAGTGATAAAGGTCTTCCCATCGATCTCTTTAGTGAAAGCTCCAATTCCGGTGTACTCTAAGCCTTTGGGAAATAACTTTTGTATTTTTTCTAAGAAATGACCTTGATTAAATATACCCAAAAGTTGGTAGTAAGCGGGTTGTGACTTCGGATAAAAGCCTATATGAGAAGTAT
>NZ_JACJOQ010000507.1:0-6751 GCF_014695635.1 Coleofasciculus sp. FACHB-712
GTTCCATCAACGCGATCGCGATTCTTGAGCAAATGAATCTGATTGCACCAATTTCAAACAGGGCAGTTTTGCATTGGATTAAACAAACCATCTGGGCTGCTCATAAGTTTTTCACCCAGAGATACAAGACAAAAAGAAATCCGCCCAATTCCCAGAGCTTCTATATAGTTGGGAACTTTGGCGGACTCTATTGGGGCAAAGACAAAACTCAAAAGCGCAAAATGTTTTCTTTTGGCTTATCTGTCCTTACTTGACGTATTCACCCGGTGAATTTGGCATCCCACCGTGCTTACCAGTATCAGAAAAACCACTAGAGCTTCCTTCCTTGAGGAATCCACTGTAAGCTTCCATGCCGTGTTCGCCGATATCCAAACCTTCAAACTCCTCTTCTGGAGTGACTCGGATACCGAGGGTCGCTTTCAGCGCCAGCCAGAAGATTGTACTGAGTAGAACGGTTATGCCTCCCACTGTGACAACACCAATCAGTTGAGTGATGAACTGTCCGGGACCACCACCGAGCAATAACCCCTTGGTTGGGCCAAGACCCTCACCGTACCAGGAATAGACACCAGGGCCAGCAGCAAATAAACCCACTGCCAAAGTCCCCCAGATGCCGCAAACTAGGTGAACTGAGGTCGCACCCACCGGGTCATCAATTTTGATTTTGTCAAAGAAAGTAACTGCGAAAACGACTAATACTCCCCCAACCAGACCAATAATCAAAGCACTGCCAAGGCTGATGAAAGCACAGGAAGCTGTCACCGCAACCAAGCCAGCCAGGACGCCGTTGATAATCATCGACAGATCCGGTTTACCCAAATACAGCCAAGCCGTGGCGGTAGCGGAGATTGCACCCGCAGCAGCCCCCATGTTGGTTGTCAGGGCAATGTGAGTAATGGCGTTTGCATCGGCAGCCATTGTGGAGCCAGGGTTGAAACCAAACCAGCCCAACCAGAGAATCAAAGTGCCCAAGGTGGCAATGCTCAGGTTATGACCAGGGAAAGCAACGCTTTGCCCGTCTTGATATTTACCAAGCCGTGGCCCTAAGAATGCGGCTCCCATCAAAGCTGCCCAGCCACCCACTGAGTGAACGACCGTGCAACCCGCGAAATCCCAGAAGCCTCTGGTTTGCAGCCAGCCACCGCCCCAGACCCAGTGTCCGGTGAGCGGGTAGGCAATCCCGACGAGTAAGAGGCTGAAGATTAAAAAGTCAACAAACTTAATCCGTTCTGCAACCGCTCCAGAAACAATCGTGGCGGCTGTTCCAGCAAATACTAGCTGAAACAAAAACTTAGCAGCTAAGGGAACGCCAGCCCATTTCAGAGAGCCAAAAACACCTTGATAGGCATCGTTGGTGGCGGGGCTGTTATCGGCTCCGCTCAAAAACCACCCGCTCAAACCAATGAAAGGATTACCGTCCCCGAACATCAAGCCAAAACCAATCGCCCAAAACGCGACGGTTGCTAGAGCAAACACAATCAAGTTTTTGGCAAGAACGTTGACCGCGTTTTTCTGGCGGCAGAAGCCAGTTTCTAGCATACAAAAGCCAGCGTTCATGAAGAACACCAGGAAGGCAGCGATCGCTACCCATAGGGTGTCTAGCGCTACCTTCAACTCGGCTGTTGTCGGCCCCTCAGCTGCCGGAGCATCCTGGGCGACTGCTGCATAACCCCACACCATCACAATCAAAATGGCGATAGGAATGCAAGCTTGCCAACTTGGAGTCAGCCGCTTAATGGCAATTTGCAACTGCTTAAACATCGTGGCAGTCCGGGGAGATTGGACTTGCCAATTAGAAGACAATCGCTTCTTTTTGGCTTTCGATTTCTTCTTTTTGAGCGTTAATTTAGGCATCATCACTGCACTTTCCTCAATCAGTCCAACACATCCATCGGTTTAGTCAAAAATCAGTAAATCCAGTCATTTGAAGTGAGTATATGACAAAACCTTACAGGCAACTCGTTAGGGATTTTTTCCTTTATCAACATCTAGACGGGATGTCTAATTTGTCCGGGAAATTTTAAGATTTTGTATTTTCCGAGGCGGGATATTCTGTATCGAAAGTTACATTTTTAGATTCTGGCTCTGGCATCTCAACCCGCAGAACTCTCCTGGAAGTATAAATCGCGGGAGTTTGAGCGAACTTGGAGCTAAATTAGTTTATATCCATCTATGGGGGGATGACCCAAAGAAAAGCCTAAATTTATTAAGCGAATCCATTAAGACTTCAGAAGCTTAAATTTCTCCGGAAATCCCATATTATAGAAACTTAAATTAAGCAATTACTTTATTAAATAAATGCTTTTATAGAAACTTTCCTATAAATTAAATGCAAGTTTTTTTATTTTATATTTGATGAACAGATAAAAACTGTTACTAAAATAGCAAAAACAAGGTTATCAATTTTTTTTAGGACAAGATTAAATTTGACTTTGATCGCGAAACATTCAACGAATAGATTGGGTCTAAATCTCAAAGAAACCGCCCCTGTCGCCCCTCCAGTTCCGCTAAAAATGAAATCAGCAGTTTTCTTGACGCACCTCGCTATCGGTAAACAAAGCGATTGGCATCAAAAAATTATTCTTGAGATTTCAATCGTTTCTCCTCTCTGCCAAGCCTAAAAAAATAACTGACTCGCCCTTAAAATTAGGGCATCTTCTCCAAATACTGCCTATAGCCGATTTCATCCAGAAGCTGCTGCTTCTCCATCACGGAATCGCTTAAACTGCGGCGATATTGCTGCACTCGTTCGAGTAATTCTGGCTGGTGGGATGCCAAGATTTGCACAGCCAACAAACCGGCATTTTTCGCATTACCAATCGCGACAGTCGCGACGGGAATTCCCGCTGGCATTTGCACGATGGAATAGAGGGAATCAACGCCCTGTAGGTGACGGCTGGCGACTGGCACCCCAATTACTGGCAAAGGTGTCAGAGACGCTACCATACCGGGGAGATGGGCAGCGCCACCGGCACCCGCGATAATCACTTTGATGCCGCGCTGGTGGGCTTGTTGGGCGTATTCCACCATCCGTTCCGGGGTACGGTGGGCAGAGACGATGGCGACTTCGCAGCCGACGCCAAATTCTTCACATATTGCGATCGCGCCTTGCATAGTGGGCAAATCGGAATCGCTACCCATGATGATGCCAATTAACGGTTGAGTCATTTTTTCGGGAGTTATTCAGTTGGTTGTTAGATAAACTGGTGTCTGCTCGAATTTAGGTATCTTGTCGCAAAAGTGATGACAGACGCAACAACGCTATCCATGACTGCCCCAATCGTGATTCGCAATGCTCGATTCCGAGGCTACGAAAGCTTACAGCAGATTTGGATTCATCAGGGCAGGATTGAGCAAATTCTGTCAATGGACACTGTATTCAAAATGGTTCCACCTGAGGATTTGCAAGTGCTGGATGTGGAGGGAGATTGGGTGTCGCTGGGTGGTGTCGATTTGCAGATTAATGGGGCGTTGGGGTTGGCATTTCCAGAATTGAATCTGGAAAATTGCGATAAGCTACCGGAAATTTGTAAATTTCTGTGGAATCAGGGCGTTGATGGATTTTTACCAACCATCGTTACAACATCGGTTGAGAACATTCAGCGATCGCTCTCCATTTTCTCTAATTTTGCCGCTTCCCAGCACCAAGATCGAACCACTGCCGAGATTTTGGGGGTGCATTTGGAAGGACCATTTCTCAATCCCCAGAAGCGAGGCGCACACCCCGCCGAGTACCTATTGCCGCTAACGATTGACAACGTGAAACGGGTTTTGGGGGATGATGCAGAGATTGTGAAAGTGATTACTTTGGCACCAGAATTAGATCCAACTGGGGAAGCGATCGCGTATTTGCGAAGTCTTGGGATCACCGTCAGTTTGGGACACTCCCAAGCTACTGAAGCCCAAGCGCAGCAAGCTTTTAAACTGGGAGCATCGATGGTGACTCATGCCTTCAATGCCATGCCCGGATTACATCACCGCGAACCCGGCTTATTAGGAGCCGCCCTGGTTCATCCAGCAGTACAGTGTGGTTTAATTGCCGATGGTCAGCACGTCTCTCAGACGATGATTCAGCTGCTGCTACGTGCCACTTCTATCCCTCTCAACAAGCAGGATCAGGACTCGCTAACCAAGCAAGGCATTTTCTTGGTTAGCGACGCCTTAGCACCCTTGGGACTCCCCGATGGGATTTACCCGTGGGATACGCGGCATATAGAAGTGAAAAACGGCACCGCCCGACTGCCAGATGGAACCCTCTCCGGGACAACATTGCCGCTGCTAGTAGGAGTACAAAATTTAGTGCGCTGGGGGATTTGTGAAGTCGAGACTGCGATCGCGCTTGCCACAGAATCCCCCCGTCGCGCCATTGGGTTGCTCAAAGAACCGTCAAAACGCGATCGCCAAAAAAACAACAAAACCAGTCCCTATCTTAATCAACCCGCTCATCAACTGCTGCGCTGGCATCTAGACGAATCAACCAAGGAACTAACCTGGCAGCGCTTATTACCCAATGCCTAAAATAAGCAATGCCTCTCCTCTTCCTTTCCTGCTCTGCGTGCTTTGCGTCCTCTGCGGTTCGTATAAATGGTAAGTTTAACCGTTGGGAACACTTCGATAAAATCCAATTTCATGAACGCAGCAGACGATAAAACAATTGTCAAAGACTATTTCAACTCCACCGGCTTCGATCGCTGGAGACGCATTTACGGCGATGGTGAAGTTAATAAAGTCCAACTAGACATCCGCGAAGGACATCAGCAGACAGTCGATACCGTCCTTAGCTGGCTAAAAGCCGATGACAATCTCGCAACTCTCTCCATCTGCGATGCGGGTTGTGGCGTCGGTAGCCTCAGCATCCCTCTCGCCGAAGCGGGTGCCAAAGTCTATGCCAGCGATATCTCCGAAAAAATGGTGGGAGAAGCCAAGGAAAGAGCAGAGGCAGTTCTAGGCAACATTAGCAATCCGACTTTCACCGTGCAAGATTTAGAAGCATTAAGCGGTAAATATCACACGGTTATTTGCTTAGACGTCCTCATTCACTATCCCCAAGACAAAGCCGCCGAGATGATTTCCCACCTCACTTCTATGGCAGAATCTCGGATAATTCTCAGCTTTGCGCCGAAAACTTTAGCCCTTAGTTTACTCAAAAAAATTGGCAGTTTTTTCCCTGGTCCCAGCAAAGCCACTCGCGCTTATTTGCACCGAGAAGCTGATATCGTCAAAATTCTAGAAAGTAACGGTTTTTCGATTCAGCGGCAAGGAATGACGAAGACTCGATTTTACTTTTCTCGCATACTGGAAGCTACGCGAAACTAAGGTTAGGATCGCGGCTGTATTGACAACATCAGCTGGGCACCATGAAGCTCATCAAAAAACTGTCTGCGGGCTTGTTACTGACATTCGGCGGAATTTTGCTAATGATTCCGCTCATTGTTTATACCCTACCGAATCCGAATGCTAGCCCGGAGGATAAACAGGAAGATGGAGACGCTGCCATCGGGGGTCTAGTTTTAGGACTCCCAGCGGTAGCCCTTGGAGGTTGGCTGGTGTGGGGATTGCGGAAACAACACTCGAAAGAAACAAGCGATCGCCTCCAGTCTACCTTTTATCAGCTACTGAAAGAAGGCGATGGAAATATCACCACTTTACAGTTTGCGATGGAGGCGAAGCTAACAGCTGCGGAGGCAAAGCAGTATTTAGATGATAGAGCTAAAGAATACGATGCTAACTTTAAAGTAAGTGAGGAAGGAGGAATTTCTTATTACTTCCTGTTGAGATAAGAGTAGTTGAAATTATGATGACGCAGATTTTTTTATGCATCGCATCTATTTTAGGCGGATTGTCCGTCGCTGCTGGTGCTTTTGCCTCCCACGCTTTGAACGAAAAACTCAGCGAACGGGCAGCAGAAATCTTTGAGACGGGTGCCCGTTATCAGATGTATCACGCATTAGCTTTGCTACTGGTGGCATTATTATTAAGTCGCGCCGAGGCAGCACAGTCAATCCTTGTGGCAGCTGGGTATGCCTTCATCGTTGGCGTCGTCCTTTTCTCAGGCAGTCTTTATGCTTTGAGCCTGACGGGTGTAAAGTGGTTGGGACCAATTACTCCACTAGGAGGCGTAGCCTTTATTGTGGGATGGGGTTGTTTAGCAGTTGCTGCATTCAGATTTTAAATAGTTAGCCTTTTCAGCAAGTCCCGCTGAGCTTTACTAAACTCAATTCCAGAACGTTTATTCTTGATCAGTGCTTCTGCTTGGTTCGCATTATTCACAAGCCCCTTGGCAACAAGGGTAGCAGCAACAACTGTTGCTGAACGCCCATGCCCAAGGGCACAGTGAATATAAATATTTCCCTGCCATGCACAGATTTCATTAACCAATTTTTGGAATACTTGATAATCTGGCACAGCCGCATCTAATGTAGGAACGCAGATATAAGCTTTTCCTGAAGTAACGCTTTTAGGTTCTGGGAATTCTGCCGTTAAATCAACTATTAAGTTGATATTATCGGGCAATTCATTAAGAAATACTCTACGACCCAGCCAGATGCCAGGTACTATCTCGTTACAACATTCCTCTTTCCTAATCAGTCTTTGAAGATGCCAGGTTATCCAGGTTAATAATAGATAAGGCATCAATAAGCATATATTCAGCCATCCCATCGTTCCATCTGACCGTTTTCCAAATACCTTAGCTCCCAGCCATCCGTATGCTGCTCCTACTGCAATAAAACTAACACCAGTCCATAAAATT
>NZ_JACJOQ010000508.1:0-9610 GCF_014695635.1 Coleofasciculus sp. FACHB-712
GGAGCCGAACCTTTAGCAGTCACGGATAACCTAAATTTTGGGAGTCCAGAAAAGCCGATAGGTTATTGGCAACTGGCAAATGCTTGTCGGGGAATCGCGGAAGCTTGTCGGGAATTGGGAACGCCGGTGACTGGCGGCAACGTGTCTCTCTACAATGAAACCCTGGACGCTGACGGGAATCCCCAGCCAATTTATCCGACGCCCGTGGTGGGGATGGTGGGGTTAATTCCTGACATTACGCGAATTTGCAGCCAAGCTTGGCAAGCCGAGGGAGATTTAATTTATTTACTGGGAAAACGTTTGGATTCACCAGAGGGAGTCACGTTAGGTGCTTCCGAGTATTTGTCAGCCATTCATGACATTGTCGCTGGTAAACCGCCCACCGTAGATTTTGATTTGGAACGCCGGGTACAAGCTGCTTGCCGGGAGGGAATTCGTCAAGGTTGGATTCGCTCAGCTCACGATTGTGCTGAGGGAGGAGTTGCGATCGCTCTCTCGGAAGCTTGCATCGCTAGCAATTTGGGAGCCGAAATTCACTGGAAACTTCCTCCAGAACCCTCTGTACGCTGGGATTCTATCCTTTTTGGTGAAGGGGGAGCGCGAATTTTAGTTTCTGTCGTGCAAGAACATCAAGAAATTTGGGAATCCTATTTAAAGGAGCAACTGGAAAATTGCTGGGAACAAATGGGTCGAGTCGGAAAACCGGACAGCGAGTTACGGGTTTTTACCACTCAAAGCCAAACTTTGATTGACGTTAGCATTAAGAAAATGGGCGATGCTTATCACAATGCTATCCAACGCCGTTTAACCGTTTAGCCAACCTTCCCCAATTTACTTCCAGAAATCGCTGACCCAGACAGAGCTAAAAATTCCTGGTCTATGTCTTCGGCTAGCGACATTAACGCTTTGTTATGAGATTATTAAGAATTACTAAGCCTGGTTAGTTTTTCTCTGCCTCAACAAGTAGGAGCCAAGTTCTCAAATGATTCCCAACCATCCCTTTGCAAGTGATGAGTCTCCAGCTGAGTCTAACCACTTGAACGATCAGCGACCTGATAAGCCAGAGGAAGCCTGTGGTGTTTTTGGGGTTTATGCACCAGGTGAAGATGTCGCCAAACTGACCTATTTTGGTTTGTATGCGTTACAGCACCGGGGTCAGGAATCTGCTGGTATTGCCGCTTTTGACGGCAAGCAGGTTCATTTACACAAAGAGATGGGCTTGGTTTCCCAAGTCTTCAACGAATCCATTTTGAACCAGCTACCAGGGAACTTGGCAGTTGGTCATACCCGTTACTCCACGACGGGTTCCAGCCGCGTTGTTAATGCTCAGCCAGCAGTTGTAGAGACCCGGTTAGGAACCCTTGCGCTCACACACAATGGGAATTTAGTCAATACTGGGAAACTGCGGGAAGAGTTGCTGCGACGCGACTGTAACTTAGTCACGACGACGGATTCTGAGATGATTGCCTTTGCGATCGCAGAAGAAATTAACGCAGGCAAAGACTGGTTGGAAGGAGCGATCCGAGCCTTTCGGCAATGCGAAGGAGCCTTTAGTCTGGCAATCGGAACGCCAGATGGCTTGATAGGTGCCCGCGATTCTAACGGTATTCGTCCCTTAGTGATCGGCATTTTAGACACCAACCCTCAGCGATATGTCCTCGCATCAGAAACTTGTGGCTTAGATATTATTGGGGCTGAGTACCTGCGGGATGTTGAACCGGGCGAGTTAGTTTGGATTACCGAAGAAGGTATGGCTTCCTTCTTCTGGGCAGAACAACCCAAGCGGAAACTATGCATCTTTGAAATGATTTACTTTGCTCGTCCGGATAGCGTCATGCATGACGAGAGTCTCTATAGCTACCGGCTGCGCTTAGGACGGCAACTCGCTCAGGAATCTCCAGCGGATACCGATATCATTATTGGCGTACCCGATTCCGGCATTCCCGCCGCGATTGGGTTTTCCCAAGCATCCGGCATTCCTTACGCCGAGGGATTGATTAAAAATCGCTATGTTGGTCGCACTTTCATCCAGCCGACTCAGGCAATGCGAGAGTGTGGCATCAAGATGAAACTCAATCCTCTTAAAGATGTGCTGAGTGGGAAACGAGTCGTCATTGTTGATGACTCTATCGTGCGAGGAACGACTAGCCGCAAACTTGTCAAAGCCCTCAGAGATGCTGGTGCCACCGAGGTTCATATGCGAATTTCCTCTCCACCCGTAACTCATCCCTGCTTTTATGGCATTGACACGGATAGCCAAGATCAGTTGATTGCGGCAACAAAGTCAGTCGAAGAAATTGCCGAACAAATAGGTGTAGACTCGCTAGCGTATCTCAGCCGCGAGGGAATGTTGAAAACTACCGGCGAAGATCCCAACAATTTTTGTTCTGCTTGTTTTACGGGTGACTATCCCATCTCAATTCCAGAGCAAGTTAAGCGTTCTAAGCTGATGTTGGAAAAAGCAGCTAGCTGTTAGCTTTTTGTCAGTGGTTAAATAAGTTTGAAAAACTTACACAGGAAAGAGGTCAAAACTTCATTCCCGTGTAAGTTTTTCACTTTATGTTTGTTTCGCGTATTTATGCCGGAGAGTGTCAAGAAGATGGGAGAACTGAATAAAACTCTGTCATTTTGAAGTTTGGGCGATTCTCAAACCAACATTGACAAAGGTTCGATGGTTTCGCTCCTGCTCTACCCATCCTACAAATTAATGAAGTCTCTCTACTTAATCCCCTGGCTTCACCGGCTGCATTGGCCCCAAGTAGTTTGTCAAATAGGGTGAAAAAACTTCATAAATCAGCGTCAGCGGACGCCCATGATGCCAAAATAGGTAGTGACGCCCCCAGAATGGTCCTGTTTCTCCAAAGGCAGATTCTAAAGCATCAGACTGACCGTAGTAAATTCCCTGGACATCCCGATATAACTCGGTACGCAGGCGAGCCAAACTTGCCCAAATTGGCAAGGAACGGTTTTGTAAATACTCATCTACATGGCTGGCTTCCCACCAGGAAGTCGCGTAAGCCAGCCGCTGACCGGAGGTGGTACGCAGCCATACCTGTCGTCGCAACCTAGGTCCTGGTACAGCCTGGATTTGATTGGGTGCTGCATCAGCATCCATGCCAACAGGCGACATATCAATGACATCTACTTCTGTTGGTTCACCCGTCAAAAGTTGCAGGTGACGGGTCGGGGAGCCATCTCCCAGTAAAAGCATCTGCCATGCTGGTGCTAGCTGTGTGTGAGGCAGTCCTTGCTGCACCACTTCTTCGCCTCCCTGCCAAAGCGGACTGAGAGCATACCAATCTCTTGGTAAGCTAATGCTGTTTGTGGGTATAACAGTTGAAGTCAAAGCTCTTTACAAAACTTCATTTTCTTATATAAAATCATAAACAATTTCTTGCCGGAAACCTATTCCAGCAAAAAAAATTGAGTGGTGAGTTTAGTTCTTTTGCAATTTTAGTTCTCAGTGCATACTATGCGTTGATGCGCTTGCAGCACTGAGAACTGAAAAAGTAATGCGGATGGCGAGACTCGAACTCGCAAGGCAAAGCCACACGCCCCTCAAACGTGCGCGTATACCAATTCCGCCACATCCGCTTGCATATATACCAATTGTATCATCTTTGAGGCAATTTCGTTCTCTTTGGAAGAAACAAGACTTTCAATCAGTATCAATAACTGTTCTAATGCGAGGTGATGCGATCTATATATTGTACTGATGCTGAAGGCAACATCCTGAAATAATAATGATTGTTCCTTGCGCTACCCCATTTCTCTAAAAACTAGAAGATGCGTTTTTCAAAGATTTTAATTGCTAACCGAGGGGAAATTGCTCTCCGCATTCTCCGTACCTGCGAAGAAATGGGGATTGCGACTGTTGCAGTTCACTCGACGATCGATCGACACGCCCTTCATGTGCAACTGGCTGACGAAGCCGTTTGCATTGGTGAACCCCCCAGTATCAAAAGTTATCTGAATATTCCCAATATTATTGCGGCAGCTTTGACGCGCAATGCGATCGCTATTCATCCGGGCTATGGTTTTTTAGCAGAAAATGCCCGATTTGCGGAAATCTGCGCGGATCACCAGATTTCTTTCATTGGCCCAACGCCGGAAGCGATTCGGGCAATGGGAGACAAATCCACTGCGAAAGAAACGATGCAACGGGCGGGTGTGCCTACAGTGCCGGGAAGTGATGGGATATTAATGTCCGATCGGGAAGCATTAGCGATCGCGGATGAAATCGGCTATCCTGTCATGATCAAAGCCACCGCCGGAGGTGGAGGGCGAGGAATGCGTTTGGTGCGGGAAGAAAGCGAACTCGTCAAGCTCTTCCAAGCTGCACAGGGAGAAGCAGAAGCTGCATTTGGCAATCCAGGCGTCTATCTGGAAAAATTTATTGAACGTCCCCGCCACATCGAATTTCAAATCCTAGCCGATAGCTACGGCAACGTAATTCACCTGGGTGAACGCGATTGCTCTATCCAACGGCGTCATCAAAAGTTACTAGAAGAAGCTCCTAGTCCAGTTCTCAGTTCAGAACTGCGCCAAAAAATGGGCACTGCCGCTGTCATGGCTGCTAAGTCTATCAATTACACGGGTGCTGGGACTGTTGAGTTTCTGCTTGCACCCTCTGGGGAATTTTATTTCATGGAAATGAATACTCGGATTCAAGTCGAACACCCGGTGACAGAAATGATCACTGGGTTAGACTTGATTGCCGAGCAAATCCGCATTGCTCAAGGGGAGAAATTGTCGCTGACTCAAGATCGAATCGTTCTCCGAGGCCATGCCATTGAATGTCGAATCAATGCGGAAGACCCCGACCACAACTTCCGTCCTCATCCGGGGCGGATCAGCGGCTATCTGCCTCCTGGCGGCTTTGGTGTTCGGATGGATTCTCATGTCTACACGGACTACGAAATCCCTGCTTACTATGACTCCCTGATTGGTAAGTTAATTGTTTGGGGTAGCGATCGCCCTACTGCAATTAAGCGGATGAAACGGGCATTGCGGGAGTGTGCCATCACGGGTTTGCCCACCACCATTGGCTTCCATCAAAAAATTATGGAGACACCGGAGTTTTTACAAGGCGAGGTTTATACCAATTTTGTTGAGCAATTAATGCAGTCCCAGCAGTAAGTAAGGAGTGGGTAATCGGTAATTTTTTCCGTTACCCACTTTTACTAACCTCCGGAGCGCCTTAATGAGTATGAGCAAACATCGTCAGCAGTCCTTGCTGACCCAAGAGAATCTCTCGCACTAGGCTAAAGATCCCTACCCAAACGATCGGGGTAATGTCTACACCACCGATAGGCGGCACAATTTTCCGCAATGGCACTAAAAAAGGTTCTGTAGGCCAAGCAATCAAGTTAAAGGGAAGCCGATTTAGGTCTATCTGGGGATACCAGGTAAGGACGATCCGAAAGATAAACAACAAAGTCATCAAGCCCACAAGCGGGCCAAGAATCCAGCTAGCAAGCGAAACAGCGTCCATTGGTTCTTAATCAAGAAATTTCCAGGCGTCAAAACTTTAGCCGTGTCGCGTATTTGTCATGCAACTGACGCGGCAAGGCATTATAGTTAAAGTTTTGTAACCAAATCTCTCATTATTCTAACGCAGCGTGGCGCTGAATCCTATTCAGTCAGACTGCTACAGAGGTATAAGAGACGTAAAAACAAAATGAAGCGACAAATAGGCTTCTCAAGTTCATAACATATCGTTAAAATTGATCAAAAGAAATCGTTGTCAAAGCGAGCGAAAAAAAATGACGCCTTCATTAGCGAATTTTCTCTATAGTCTGCTCTGGGGTGCTGTAATTGTTGTCATCCCAGCCACCGTGGCGCTGATTTTTATTAGTCAGAAGGATAAAATCCAACGTTCCTAGATTTCGGAATAGCCGGAAACCTCAGTTTATCGAGAGAGTAATTATTAAATTAGTTGCTCCCTCTAAAAAAACTGAGGTTTTATATGTTAAAGGGAGAAGAGCTGATGCGATGCAGCAAGCCAGTTTCTGCCCGCTCGTTCTCCTGCTGACCCAGGATACTTAGAATTAAAATTCCCAACCTGCGTACCAATTTCTGCGGTTAACTCGTTAACATAGATTTGTCTTGGGAAAACAGCAATGGTAAACTTCGGGCTTAACTCAGCCAGTCTTCTGGGTATTTTTCTGGCAGTGGCAGGGGCAGCACTGTACTTTCTGCGTACCGTGCGTCCAGAGCTAGCGCGAGATCACGATATCTTTTTTGCCGCAGTTGGTCTCTTGTGCGGCTTTATTCTTTTATTTCAAGGATGGCGACTCGATCCGATTTTGCAATTCGGTCAATTTCTGTTGACCGGCTCTGCTATCTTTTTTGCATTTGAAAGTATTCGGATGCGTGGAGTGGCGACGGAGGTTGCAAAGCGAAATACGCAAATTGTGGATGACGATCGCCCCGTAAGCCGCGTGTATCGAGCCGAGTTGGATCAACTCGAACCGATGGATGAGGAACCACCGAGACGGCGGATTCGGGGAACGCAAGAATCTCGCAATAGCCGGACGGTAGAAACTTACGAGGATGAACCGCGCCGCCGTCCATCCAGTCGGAGTAACAGTAATCCTAGTAATAGTAATCCTGAAAGGCTGGGACAAGGAGACCGTCCTCGCAAGCGTCGTCCCCGTCCAACAGAAACTCGCCCAACCGAACAACCGGACGATTGGGAAATCTCAGACACATGGGAGGAAAAACCGTCTCGCAGTAGCCGTCCCAGCTCGACTCGTCCACCCAGCCGAGATCCAGAGACTGCTGCCAAGCCAAGAAGAAGTCGTCCGCCTAGAGGAGAATCATCGGAGCGATCGCCTAATCGAGAGAGCCGGGAAGATGTAGAAGCAACCCCAACCGACTATGTAGACTACAAACCCATAGACTACCCGGAAGACGAAGGCGGCAACTCCAGCAATTTTGACCAAGAATGAGTCTGCTAAGGGCGGTGTCTTCGTGTCTGCCCCGCGTTTCATGAGACGCATCTGGTTCATTGGGTCGGGTTACTTTTGCAAGCAACAATGCAGCTTTGACGTGAAAAGATTGGCGTGCGGTTTGGGAATCCATACCTGGGTCAAATGGGGAATCTGGTTTAGTATGGCTGGGTTAGTTGTTGCCTGTACCCCAGTCAATCGCTCAACAGGGCCAGTTGCTCTTAACAGTCGTTATACAGATGAGCAACCGGCTTTGAGCGGCAATGGTCGGTTGCTCGCCTTTGTTTCTAACCGCAATGGCAGCCGACAGATTTGGCTGTACGACTTGCAGCAGCGGCAGTTTGTAGATGTACCGCGCTTGAACCGACAAGACGCGATCGCAGAAAATCCCAGTCTCAGTCAGAACGGTCGTTACATTGTCTACATTGCCAGCGACCAAGGACGCCCGGAAGTTGAACTTTACGATCGCAGCACCAAATCCTCACAAATTCTTACAATGGGCTATCGCGGTTGGGTGCGAAATCCTAGCATTAGTCCAGATGGTCGCTATATTGCCTTTGAAAGCAGCAGTCGCGGTCAGTGGGATGTAGAGGTGCTAGACCGGGGGCCTAATATTGAGTTAGATATCCCCGATGGCAGTCCATCTGCCTCTCCCTGAGCGTGAAACGTAACCTTTTTCTATCAGTATTTGTTACCTTAGCCAGTTTATTGAGTAGTTGTACTGGCTCAGGTCGTCTTATGAGTTTTCCCTTTGATTCAGCAGGGCGAAGTTTAAATAGCCCAGCTTCTGACATTAATCCTCAAATCGCCAGTCGGTACATTGTGCTAATTTCTGACCGGCGCAGCAGTCAGGATGTTTACCTTTTCGACACGGTGGATCGGCGTTTGATTGATTTGCCTGGATTAAATTCCCTGGATGCGATCGCATCTAACCCTGCTGTTTCCGCTGATGGTCGTTACATTGTCTTTGCTGCAAGTCGTCAGGGTCGGTCGGGAATCTACCTCTATGACCGGGAAACTCGCCAGTTAAGGAATCTCGCGGAAAACGTGCAAGCAGAAGTGCGAAATCCAACGATTAGCGCTGATGGCAGTACGATTGCCTTTGAATCTAGTGAAAATGGTCAGTGGGATATTGTAGTTAGCGATCGCTCTGGACAAACGCTGAATCTTCCAGCACCTCCTTGAGGATAAAAGTGCTGAGTATTTGGGAAGGAATGGTTGGAAAAAGTAAATACCCGCTTATCTGAATACACAGCTTTGGCGAATCAGGGGATTTTTTTAGCTTATAAAGGCAGGCTTGATTCGTGTAGTCGCACTTCACAGCTACAGTCATCAGGTATTTAGGCGCAAGTGATATGAAATGGCTAATTAACTGGCGCTGGCTAACGATTTTATTCACAATGGGGATAACTGGTTGTCTTGATACCCAGCTCTTCAACCCGCCGCAAATATTGACTGGCGGTATCAACAGCCAGACCCCTGACGAATATCCCGCCTACAGCAGTGACGGTCGCTATCTCGCCTTTGCTTCTGACCGCAATAATAATCGAGACATTTTCCTTTACGACTTGCAGCAACGCCGTCTCGTCGATCTTCCCAATATCAATCGTCGCGACTCCAGACAGGATCAACCCGCTTTGAATGCTGATGGTCGATTTATTGCTTATGTTTCTAGCGAACGAGGCAAGACGGATATCTTTGTCTACGACCGTCAAACTCAACGCTCCGAATTGCTCACTAGCAGCATCCGAGGCTCGGTACGCCATCCCACTATTTCCGGTGATGGTCGCTACGTCGCGTTTGAAACTAGCCAGCTAGGGCAATGGCATATTGCAACTGTAGAAAGAGGAACTTCAGCGACAAGTTCTGGCTCTTTACAAGAGTAGAAGATAAATGAAATGAGCGAGATACCGCATTGTTACGGTATGCGCTTCTTCTATAGAAAGAGCTTCGCTAAAAGCGATCGCTGCTAAATATGCTAGAACAGTCAAAAAAGCTTAAAAAGTTAACATAATGAGTACCAAAGTTCTGCGTATTGCCACTTCTGGCATCATCGCAGCCGCCGCTGCCATTGGTGCTAATGCAATCGACGCAATCGTTCCCTTTAACTGGCAACAGTCAAATATCGCTGTTGCCCAAGATGCTGAAGAACAAACAAATATTCAGGTTTATAGACGCGCTAGTCCAGGAGTGGTATCCATCCAGGCTGGTGACGGTAGCGGCAGCGGTAGCATCATTAGCCAAGACGGTCTGGTATTGACCAACGCTCACGTTGTGGCAAACGGTCGCCAAACTGTCACCGTTATTCTCTCAGATGGTAGAAAACTTCCAGCCGATATCATTGCTTTTGCTAACAGCAGTCTAGACTTAGCCGTTCTGAAAATTCGCGGACAGAACAATTTGCCCACCGTAGCGATCGCTCCTCCAAACTCTGTACAAGTCGGTCAGCGGGCATTTGCGATTGGGAATCCTTTTGGTCGATTTCAAGGAACCTTCACCGTTGGTATTGTTAGCCGGATTGACCAACAGCGCGGTTTAATCCAAACCGATGCAGCCATCAACCCAGGCAATTCCGGTGGTCCTCTTCTCAATAGCCAAGGAGAATTGATTGGCGTCAATACTGCTATTTTTACCAGCGGTCAGACTGCGGGAAACAT